>JBAZVU010000050.1:0-7280 GCA_041660725.1 Candidatus Micrarchaeia archaeon
TGCGCGATATTGTGACTGCAATGCAGCTCAGCCGCTATACGCTCAACAAAATCAAGCAGAATTTGTTCTGGGCATTTGCGTACAATACAGTGGGCATACCAGTTGCAATGGGCGTGCTGTTCCCATTCACAGGCTTCCTGCTCAACCCAGTTGTGGCAGGCGCTGCAATGGCATTCAGCTCTGTGAGCGTTGTTTCAAACAGCCTGCTCATGCGGGGCTTTAAGCCAAAGCTATAGGCGTAAAGGGGGTTCCTGGAAGGGGTGTCCCCTTCCAAAAGTCACCCGAATTCCACTGTTTCTGGCCCTTTTTAAATGGCCCTTAGCGGAGCCTCTTCTGGTGATAAGATGATGATGGACGTGACGAACCTGAACATGAATGCAGTTGAGGAGATTGTGGGCAAGCTCGAGCGCTTTGGCGCAATAGTGGAGATGCGCAGGCAGGGCGGCAGGGTGCAGCTCATCTGCTAGGCTGGAAATGAACAGCTGGATGCAAAGGGGCTGATACCTTGGAATATTACTTTGACATGGAAGTTGGTTTGGAGGAGGGCGCGCTGGAGGAGACTCTGGCGGGCAAGCGCGTTGCGCTCACTCCTGAGAACTGCCGCATCATAACCATGCAGTTCCAGCTTCTGGACAGGGCTGGCAGGCCTGCCTCGCCCCTTATAGTCAAAAAAGTGTGGGAGACTGGGGCTAGCGAGGCGGGAAAAACAGGGCCTGCGAGGGCTGGGCACATTGCAAGCGGGGGCTTTGACCAGGAGGAGGCAGAAGAGGCAATGGTGAGGCAGTTCATTGAGCAGAATCTCTCTTCAAGCCCCTGGGACTTCATACCTGTTGGCTACAATGTGCTGTTTGACATTGGCATGCTTGCAGGCAGGGCGAAGAAGCTGGGCGTGAAGGTGCCTGCATCATGGGAGATGTACCATCAGAGGCCCTTCATTGATGTCAAGCACATTTTGCTGGGCATGAATGGCTTTGGATTCAGGGACAGCGGGCTGGACAAGTTCACTGGCAAGGGCGGGAGCGGGAAGGACGTGCCGCTGTGGTATGCAAGAGGGAGAGGGGGCGACTTGAACTCATACAGGATGATTGAGCAGTATGTTGAGAAAGAGGCGCGCGAGTTCGTTGGCTTGTATGCAAGGCTGAAGAGCGAGCTGCCGAAGCTAAGGGTGCAGATGGGGCTGTTCAGCAAGGAAGCTGCAGCTACTTTTTAGCGCCCATGGGCGCCTCAGCCAGCGGCTTCGCGGAAACTGCGAAGTCGTGCGAATATCCTGATGGGGGCAAGTAAAGTGTGCTGTAATAAGTCCCGCTACGGGATACTAGGCCGACGAAACTTGGGGGCAGGTCGAAGTTTTCGGACGACATGACAGGGCCGGTGCACCCCGACACCAGAAGGATGAAATTGCCATAGTGGTTCTTGCTGACCGACGTGAGCGGTATGCCATACTTGTTCGTGGGATAGCCCTTGCGGAGATCCTGGTCAGGGCCTTCGGGGAAATTGCCATGGATTACGTGCAAGGCGCTTTCATCCACATGGAATATGAGGTTCGTGCCGTCCGCCTCTATGGTGATTGCCGGCCTTTTTGGATTGCCATCTACAAAGCCGTGCTCCGCGAACAGAACGCTGCTCCTGCTCCACTTGGCAAGATGCTCTGCTGGTATGCGGATGCGGGCTATGGGGTGGTTTGGCAGATTGAAGTGGGTGCGGGAACCAGGGCGCATGGAGTTTGTAAGGTGCTCATCATAAACCACGAACCCGTCGCGGTTCTCTCCAAATGCGAGGAGCGTGCCCGTAAATAGAGGGCCTGAAAAACGGCCCATGCCGTTGTGCGCGAGGAAATCTACGAAGGGCTGCCTGTTGAACTCGCGGTTCGGAACAATGGTGAGCTTCTCGGAGTTGGCGCGCGTTATCGCCTTTTCCTGCGTCATGGATTCGCGCCCGAAAGGCATGAACTTCTGTGCCTGCGCAACTTGTGCAACTGCCATCTCATCACCCTCCAAAAGTAGCTTTTCTTTATCCCGTTTCTAATATATAAATACGACGCGGGAGCCCCCTTCTAGTCACCTGCTCCCCGGCTTCGGGCGGTATATAAACGGCACAAGATGAGGTTTTAGCAGGCAAGGCTGTCGGAAAATGTATTATGTGTTTGGAGGGGCTTTTCAGCAAGGAAGCTGCAGCTACTTCTTAGGCTTGCGTGGGCGAGAGGGGCACATACTTGTAGCCCAGTATCTCGTGCTCCATTATCATGAGCGCGAGCGGCTCGCTTGTAAGTGCGCTTACTATCTTGTAGGCTGTGTGCGCGCCGTACCTCTCATTTGCCCTGCGGCCGATTATTGCCGTGACAGCCATCTCGTGGTTGAATGCCTCGTCGAACATTTCCCAGGTGCTTTCACGCACGTGCGGAGTGCTTTTGCCCATGCCGAGAATGGCGTCAAGGGCCTGCGCCTTCTGCGCCTCGGTGAACGTGAACATGCCGAAAACGCCCGTATGATACTTGGGCATCAGCTCGCCCGAATAGGCTGCATCCCTGAGCTTGTTGAAGCGCTTCATGTCGCGGCTCCAGATTTTGCGGTAGCCGCCGAAACCCGCCCTGCGCTCGCGCCCCCTTATTGCCCAGGTGACCGTTTCGTGCCAGCCCATGCTGTCCTTGCTCGAGGGCATCTGGAATAGGCGCTCTGCGAGCGAGAAGTAGACTGCATCATTGTCGCTGGGCTTGCATTTGGGGTTGTAGCCCTCATCAAGCTCTGTTACTATTCTGAGAACTTTGGCAAGGCGGCTCGCAGTATTGCGAAGCCTCCTGTCCTCTGCGCGGCCCTGAGCCGAAGTCATGATGCGCTCCGAGCCGGACTTGTTGCCCGTGAATGCGTCTTTGGGCGCCTTGCCTGCGCCGTATGCAAACTGCCTGCCGATAGGCCCGCCAGTAAGAATGATTGATGCCATAAATCTCACCCCAGAACTAGGCTAATATATGCATTTCCCGCTTCTTAAAGCTACGCATTTTACGGCGTGGGAGCGGATGCAGAGTCAACCGATCCCCACCTGCGGGCGGTATATAAACAGTTCGAGCTGAGGCTTTAGCAGGCAAGGCGTTGGAAAAAGGTAATATTGGTTTGGAGGGGATAAACATGGCGAAGAAGAGGGAAGAGGAAGTGGAGGTTATGGGAGTTGCAGGGGATGATTCCATGCCTAGCGAGAGGAAGGAACGGGCAAGGGATTTGGAAGATTTGCCAGGAGTTGGCCCCACTACTGCTGAGAAGCTGCGCAGGGGCGGTTATGATACACTTGAAAAGATTGCCACCAGCTCGCCCCATGAGCTTGAGGAAGTTGCTGATTTGACTGTGGAGACTGCGAAGAGGACAATTGCAGGCGCGCGCGATGCCCTTGAGATGGGCTACGAGACAGGAGATGTTGTTTACGAGCGCAGGAAGGTAGTTGCAAGGATTTCGACCGGCTCCAAGGCGCTGGATGACTTGCTTGGCGGCGGGGTTGAGACGCAGAGCATTACTGAGGCCTACGGCAAGTTCGGCTCTGGCAAAACCCAGCTGGGCTTCCAGCTTGCAGTGAATGTGCAGCAGCCTGTTGACAAGGGAGGCCTTGGGGGCAATGTGCTCATGATTGACACTGAAGGCACATTCAGGCCTGACAGAATCAGGCAGATTGCAATGGGCGCTGGCATGGACCCTGACCAGGTGCTCAAGAACATCAACATTGCAAGGGCAGTGAACAGCGACCACCAGATGATTCTTGTTGAGAAGGCTGATGAGATAATCAAGCAGAAGAACATCAAGCTGGTGATTGTGGACTCGCTTACTGCGTACTTCAGGGCCGAGTACATGGGAAGAGGGGCGCTGAGCGAAAGGCAGCAGAAGCTGAACAGGCACATACATGCTTTGCAGAAGCTCTCGGACACGCACAACTTGGCAGTGTTCGTGACTAACCAGGTAATGGACAACCCAGGCATACTTTTCGGAGACCCGACTACGCCCATTGGAGGCCATGTGCTTGCGCACGCTGCAACTTACCGCATGTACTTCCGCAAGGGCAAGGAGGAGAAGAGAATTGCAAGGCTCGTTGACTCCCCTAACATGCCTGAGAGCGAGTGCGTGTTCAAGGTGACGAAGGACGGCATAAGGGATTAGATGGTACAAAAAGAGCTCGAGCATAAAGAGAAGGATGGAAGTACTTGGGCCCTTTTGCTTGACACCGTCATCGTCATAGCAGCTCTTTCTTTAATTTTTTACTCTTTAAACATGAAGGTAGCTACAGAGCCCCGAGAATACAGTTTCATGGTCATCGCACAGGATATTTATGGAAATGATACAAACGGAGGAATCGCTAAAATAACGTTTGATGCTGATGAAGGACGTGGGCTTGTTTATTACAGACCGAATGCAATATCGAATCTTAGTCACTTACAGGTCCAACTGCCGAGCATCATGCGACTCAAACGTGCCATATTGATAGATACCACTAATGAATCACAAATTGTCGGCGTTCATACATATGCCGCCTATTTTGATTTAAAAGACAAAGAAAATGAAAACTTTACGCGGATGCCAGAATATCCAGCAATGGTTGTTGAATTTGAAGGAATAATGATGCCTCACGGAGCGTTTTCGCTTTATACGTTGAGCAGTACCGGCGGACATGGATTGTATGATAGCTCTTTCGCAATAAAAAGCAGAAAAATGAGTTGTGCTGAATACTGTTTCTCACCAAATAGCTATATGCCGGCTAAATTCGCCTATGTACGTTACCCAGAGTATACAGTATTCAATGTGAGTACTGACTCGGGTGCTGACAGCCGAGGTAATTTGGTCTTCACACTCAATACATTTAATGCAAGTCTAAAGGAAGAAAAAGATCTCCTCTTTTCACTCGGTTTGGCACTCCTCGCAGGTTTTACACTAGTAGAGAGAGTTTTAGGGGGATGGAAAAATGTGTTTGGGGGCGTGATTAATATGGGCTTTTTGAAGGATGTTGCAGTATATCTCGTTGGAGTTATTGCACTGTGGATCATAGTCCTATATGCAAATGGAACTTTGCCCGGAGAATCGATTCCAGAAAAAGAACTAATGCTAAGTTTCGTAATTTCGCTTACGGGCGGAGCAGCAGCAATAATTATGGAAAAGAAGTTGTGGAGAGAGAAGCCGAACCGTTGACGTTTATTTCTGTCCGGCGGGGGGCGTGGGAGGCCCTCCGGCTGGTCGCCTTTTTCTTTTCTCTTTTTTCTTCTAGCCTTTCGCGCCTATCAGCTCAAGCAGCTCCTTGCTGTGGCCTTCTGGCCTCACGTTCTCGAAGATGCGCTTGATGATGCCATTCTCATCTATCACGAAAGTTGTGCGGCAGATGCCCATGTACTTCCTGTTCATGTACTGCTTCTCGCACCACACGCCGTATTTTTCGGCTACTGCGTGGTCAGCGTCTGCGAGAAGAGTGAATTTCAGCGAGTATTTCTTGGCAAAGGCAGTGTGCGATGCAGAATCGTCTGGGCTGATGCCGATTATTGTGTAGCCGGCCTTGCTGAATTTTGAGCTGTCATCGCGGAAGGAGCAGGCCTCAGTAGTGCAGCCGGGTGTGTCGTCCTTTGGGTAGAAGTAGAGTATGACGCTCTTGCCCAGGTAGTCTGAGAGGAGATGGGTGGTGCCCTTTGCATCAGGCAGGTCGAACTCAGGCGCCTTGTCCCCTATTTTCAAGCTTGCCACTGCATCACCTCAGAAAAGGTCTGAGCACGAGCGGAAGTAGCCGCACCTGCTGCACATCATCTTGCACTTGCGCGCCTCAAGCACTGAACCGCAGGCTTCGCAGGTCAGCGAGGCTGTTTCCACCAGCTCGAAGTCCGGCATATAACGGCGTTATAATCTCATTTGTTAATAAAGATTAGCGTCGTTAAGCTGTTCAGGTGTGAGGTTATGGCTTTTGACTGGTCAGAGAGAAATGTGCTGGTCACAGGGGCAACTGGGCTTCTGGGCTCGTGGCTTGCAGACAGCCTGCTGAAAAAGGGCGCAAATGTCGTCACGCTGGTGCGCGACCATGTGCCGCAGTCCAATTTCTATGCACTGGGGCTGGAGAAGAAGGCGAGCATTGCAAGGGGCGAGCTGGAAAGCTACCGCGAGATTGAGAGGACGTTGAATGAGTATGAGGTTGAGGCTGTTTTCCACGCAGGAGCGCAGACGATTGTTGGCACTGCGAATAGGTCGCCGCTTGCAACTTTCGAGGCAAATGTAAAGGGCACGTGGAATTTGCTTGAGGCTTGCAGGCATTCAAGGCTCGTCAAGAGAATTGTTGTTGCATCCAGCGACAAGGCATATGGCGAGAGCAAGAAGCTGCCGTATACTGAAGACATGCCGCTGGTTGGCACGCACCCCTATGATGTTTCAAAGTCGTGTGCTGACCTGATTACCAATGCTTACAACAAGACGTATGGAATGCCGGTGACTATTACGAGGTGCGGCAATATTTACGGCGGGGGAGACTTGAATTTCAACCGCCTCATGCCGGGCACAATAAGGAGCGCGCTTGCAGGCCAGCAGCCCATCATAAGGAGCGATGGCAAGTTTGTGCGAGACTACTTCTACGTGATGGATGCAGTTGATGCCTATGTTGCGCTTGCCGAGAGGATGGATGACAGCAGGCTGTGGGGCGAGGCGTTCAACTTCGGCACTGAGGAGAAATTCACTGTGCTGCAGATTGTGGATAGGATTCTCAAGATGACAAAGCCCTCGCTGGAGCCTCGCGTGCTGAACCAGGCCACTGGCGAGATACGCGAGCAGTATCTGTCAGCGAAAAAGGCGCACAAGGTGCTGGGCTGGAAGGCAAAATACCCGCTTGCAAAGGGCCTGCGCGAGACAATTGACTGGTATAGGGGATATTTCAGGAAGAGGAAGTAGGCGGCAAGGTGGGTGATGCTGATGGCTGATACGAAAATCAAGATGACAGAGCTGCCACTCAGGGGCGCGCAGCTGCTCGAGGCATTTGAGGCAGCAGACAACCGGGGAAAGTTCACAAAGTATTTCGAGGATGATTTGTTCAGGAAGCTCAAGTTCCAGATGCACGAGTCTTTTGCATCCTCTAATCATGAGAATGTGGTAAGGGGCCTGCACTTCCAGAATCCTGATGCGCAGGCGAGAATAGTGTGGTGCCCTTATGGAAAGATTTGGGATGTGATTGTGGATCTGAGGAAGAGCTCGCCAACTTACAAGAAGTGGCATGCTGAGGAGCTTTCTGATGCGAACAAGAGGGGCCTATACATACCGAAAGGCTTTGCACATGGCTTCCTCTCG
>JBAZVU010000051.1:0-7254 GCA_041660725.1 Candidatus Micrarchaeia archaeon
GAAGAGCGGGAAGTAGCGCACGAAGTGCTTCTTCGAGCCCACCCTGATCACAGATATGATTAGCGAGGCGAAGAACGCGGTCATGAAGGACGCGACGAGAGCGAAGATGAGGAAGTCGCCCGAAGTGACGGAGGGCTTCTTGGGCGTGATGAAAGAGGCCGCGCCCCCTGGCGCAGTTGCGGCATTCGCGCTCACGTCCGGTATCTGCACCCACACCTTTTCGAGCACGCCTATCATCTTGTACGACACTGCGTAGAGGAAGGGCGCGCCGAGAGTTGAGGCGAAGACTATGAATATCACGTACATCAGGAGGGCGGTCGCGATTTCCTTGCGGATGAGCTGGCTGTTGCGTATGTCGTTCGCAGTCTCCTCCAGGATGTCGGCCATCTCGCCTCCTGATGCAAGGCCCTGCTTGATGAGCCGTATTGTGCGGCTGAGGTTCTTGGAGTCAAAGCGCTCGCCCAGCCTGTCGAGCGTCGATGCAAACGGGTCGCCGCTGAAAGTGAGCTTTGCCACCACGCTGATTTCCTTTGCAAATATGCCGAACTCGGGCCGCGAGGCCTGCCACAGTGCCTGGTCTATTGGCATGCCGGCGCGCACGTTCGCTGCTGCGAGCTGCAGGAAGTCCGGCAGCACTGTTTCCACCTGCCTTCGGCGCGAGTCAATGCGCAGTATCAGGTAGAGGTAGAAGACTGGTATCACGAGCAGGCCGGAGAGCGCGAGCATCGGCGAGTATGGCGATGTCACTGATATTTGCGAGGTGACGAGGAAGGAGAGGGCGCAGAGTATGACCGTGAAGAGGACGATTACGCCGACAAAGAGCTCGGGCGTGCGCTCAAGCCCTGCGTGTATGAGCATGCGCTCCACCGTGGTGAGCCTGCCGCGCGGCATGAAGCGCCCGATGCCTTTTACTGTGGTTTCAAAGTCTGCCATGGGAATCACAATTCATAGTCCGGCTTCTGGGACTCGATTATCGTAAGGAAGATGTACTGCATTATGAGCACTACGAAAAGCACTGAGTAGAGCATCGCATTGGTAACGCTCACGCTCATGAATGAGAAGATGATGATGCCGAGCGCTATGCCGAGCGAGGGCATGATGATGCCGAATATCATGTAGAACATGCCGATCGGGTTCAGCTTCTGGCCGTAGGCCTTCATCTCCGTAATCTGCTCGCGTGAAATCTGGTCCAGCACTGACTCAAGCGCCTTCGCGACATCGCTGCCCGAGCGGATGGAATTGATGAGCTGCAGCAGCACGCGCTTGAATGCCATTGAGGGGTTGTCCTCGCTTATGTCATGCATTGCAATGTCAGTGGGCACGCCCGCATTCACGCGCTCTGCTATTTTCGCGAACTCCTTGCTTACCTCGCCGTAGTCGCGGCTGATGCTGAGCATTGCGTCAAAGAGCGGCACGCCCGCCTTCAGCTCAATGAGCATCTGCCTGCCCGCGAAAACCAGCTCGCGGTCCACGAGGCGCGCGCGCTTCTTTGCCTTTGCAGTCGGGTACTGCAGCTGGTAGAAGAATGCGGCGCCGAAGAGAAGCGGGAGCAGCAGTATGAGAAGCGACTTGCTCACGTCAAACATGTCAAAGATGAAGAAGAGCAGCACGCCGAACAGGAATGCCATCACTATTGTGCCGATAAGCGCCTTTTGAACGAAGCCGACCGGGTCGTCGGGCATGCCGGCCTCACGCAGCCTTCTCCTCAGGTCAGGCAGGCCTGCGCTTATGCGCTTTGCAACTGCATGCAGCGGGCCCTCGCGCCTTTGCCTGGGTGCTGGCGCTGAAGGGGGCTTGCGGCTCGTCATCACCGGCGAAACAATTGTGGATGAAGGCGCAGCAGGGGGAAAAGGAAGGGCGCGCAGCGCAGATGGCAGTGGCGGCCTGGGCGCCTCCTTCTGCTTCTGCTTTGGAAGAGAGGGCATGCTTGGAAGGGACGGAATTTTCAGGCTGAAGCCGCCTGACTTTGCCTTTGCGCTTGGCGCAGGGGGCATTGGCTTTTTCGGGGAAAGCGGAAGGGGAAGGGAAAATGCGTCGGATTCGCTTGGAGCTGGCGCGGGCTGCGAGAATTTTGGAGCTGGAGGAAGCACGGCTTTGGGTGCCGGGGGAATGATTGCAGCTGGCTTTGGAGCTGGCGCTTTTGGAACTGGCGGAAGAACCTTGGGCGCAGGAGGCAGCGGAGGAGGGGCAGTGAGCACTGAGGGCGTTTTCGGCTTGTCTGCAGGCTTGCCGCCCTGTGCCTTCTGGGCCTCGCGTATCATGCGCTCCATTATCTCTTTCCTGCTGCGCGCCTTGTCGTCCTTTGGGTCAGCCATTTGCAATCACACATCTGTAATCATTCGCTTGGAGCAGGAGTTGAGCCGTACTGCGATGCTGCGATTATTTTCTCAAGCCTCCTGGCCTCTGCGGAAACTTCCTGGAAGGAGAGCGGCTTTTCAAGCGCTGTCCTGTATGCAACCTGCTTGCCCTCCTCAGAAGGCAGGCGGCTGGGCACGCCGCTAAGCACGCTTTTTTCCAGGTACTTGGCCTGTGCTGAAAGCTCCTCGAATGCAACCATTTCAAACAACCTCTCCGGCGCCGCTCCACGGCTTGTCATTGTCCGAAAGCGAGACCACGTAGGCCGGGTCTGCATAATAGTGCGCGACTATCTTGCCCACCGCGTCGACAGAACGGTACTTGTGGGCAGTCATCCAGTTGAGTATCTTGGACTTCTCATTCATGTCGTCCTTTATTTCCTTGAAGCTCATGCCGGCATAGAGCGAGAGCGTGGAGACGAGGGTGCTTATGGGGTTCATTTCCTTTATCGCGTCGTTCCTGATGTTCCACCTGTAAAGGACGTTCAGCTCGCCCTCCTTCATCACCTCGGCGAATTCAAGCGTGCGCCTGATGCCGAGCTTCCTGTGCCTGAACTGCACTACTATGCCCGAGAGCGAGTCCAGGACTTCCTTTGGTATGGAAATGGGCGGGTTTGTGAGGCGCGAGATTGTCTCCAGCGCATTGTCCGCGTGCATTGTGCCGTAGACTGCGTGGCCCGTGTGCATTGCCTCGAACATGATCTCTGCCTCGCGCTGGCGCCTGATTTCGCCTACCAGCATGCGGTCAGGCCTCATGCGCAGGCTGTTCACCATCAGGTCGAGCATTGTGATTTCGCCCTTGCCTTCTGCATTCGGCTCGCGCGTGCTGAGCGGCACCCACTGCAGGAAGGATGGAAGAGTCAGCTCTCGCGTGTCCTCTATTGAAATCACGCGCTGGTTTGGCGGGAACATGCAGGCAAGAGCATTGAGGAATGATGTTTTTCCTGAGCCCGTTCCTCCTGCAACCAGGAGCGAGAGCTCGTTCTGTATGCACGTCCAGAGAAGGGCCGCGAGCTCCGATGAAAGGCAGTTGGCCTCGAGAAGTATGGGCATTGTCCACGGGTTCTTGGAGAATTTCCTGATTGTGATCGTGTTGCCGCAGGTGGAAATGGGGAAGAGCGTCGCGTTGACACGGTCGCCGTTCACCAAGTGCGCGTCCATGAGCGGGTTGAGGGTGTTTATCTGCCTGCCTATCCTGCGCCCGATGATGGCAGCATAATCGTAAATCGACTCCTCGCTTGACATGGTGATGTTGGTCTTGCACCAGCCGTGCCTCTGGTGGTAGACCCACACTGGCGAGTCAGAGCCGTTGATGACTATTTCTTCCAGAGCCTCGTCGCCGTTCAGAACTTCGAGGTCTCCCAAGCCCAGGGTGTTGTGAAGCAGGTAGGCAATGAGCATGCGCTTCTTGTCCTCTGGCAGTGCCGGGAACTGCCTCTCGAGCAGCTGGCGCGCAGTGTCCTCGAACTTCTTGCGCACGCCTGGCGCGAGCTTCGGGTCCACTATCTCGTTTATGTCCAGCTTCACGCGGCTGATGAGCTCTGCCTTCAGCGTGCGCAGCAGGTAGATTTTCGTGCCCTCTTCTATCAGGGGCGTCTGCACTTCGTAAACTGGCGAGTATTCGTCGCGCCTCACAACTTTCACGTTTGCGCGTATGCCGCTCGCGTCAAAGGAATAGGAGTCGAGCACCTTGCCTATGAATGAACCTGTTTTTGCGGGCGTTTCGGCCAAGTGCATCGCCTGCGTGCATTTACCTTTCCCCCCTATATAAATGTTTGTCGGCGCGCCGCCGAATCAGCCCAGGCTGCTCGCGGAATTTAAATCCTTTGCATTTCATAAGAACCCCGATGTTCCTGAGCGTGCGGGATGTTTTCGAATACGGGCTGGCGTTCGTCACTATTTTCATAACTGTGTTCTTCCTGCTCATTTTCATGGAGAACAGGGGGCGCATGCGCAGCACGCCCGCCTTGCCCAAGCATCTGCCGGGCCTTACTATCCTGATACCTGCCTACAATGAGCAGGAGACGATTGCGGGCACAATTGAGTCGGCGCTTGCTGCTGATTATGCAAAAGGGAGGAAGGAAATCATAGTGGTTGACGATGGCTCCAAGGATGCGACGCTGCAGATTGCACAGAAGTATGAGAAGAGGGGCGTGCTGGTGCTGCACAGGGCCAATGCAGGAAAGGCAGCTGCCCTGAATTTCGGGCTCACGAAAGTGAAGACTGAGCTGGTTGCCACGCTGGACTCGGATTCCTACATTGAGAAGGGCGCGCTGCTCAAGATGGTGGGCTATTTCGAGGACCCGGAAGTTGGAGCAGTGACATCTGTGATGAAAGTGTGGGAGCCGCGCAACACCCTGGAGAAATTGCAGAGGCTTGAGTACCTGCTCATGGTTTTCAGCCGCAGGCTCATGTCATTCATAGACTCGGTGAATGTCACGCCCGGCCCGCTCAGCATGTTCAGGAAAAGGGTGTTTGACGAGATTGGCGGGTATGATGAGAAGAGCATACTTGAGGACCAGGAGCTTGCAATGCGCATGCAGGCGCACCACTACCGCATAGCCGCGTCAATGGATGCTGTTGTGCACACTGTTGTGCCGCGGAGCCTTGGCGCGCTGGCAAAGCAGCGCGTGAGGTGGCAGAGAGGCGGCGTGCGCAACATATTGAAGCACTATTACCTGATGAACCCGAAGTACGGGGATTTTGGCATGGTAATGATGCCAATCAGCATACTGTCTGTTCTCGCGCTCTTCCTGGTGTTCTTCATCATGGGCTATTACCTGCTGAACGGCACGCTCGGCCTGTTCTTTGAGTTCGGGCCACAGGCGCTGTGGCTGGGGCTCAGGCCCTTGCATGTGATTTCGCTCATCATACTGCTCTGCTCAGTTGTGTGGGCTGTGATTGGGCTGAGGCAGCTGCGCGGCGAGGCGCTCTCGCCCCTGTGGCTCGCGCTTTACGTGCTGTTCTATGCGCCTGTCATAACTTTCTTCTGGATTATTACGGCATTCAAGGAGCTGAAGATGGAAAGGCTGCGCTGGTAGAAAAAGCCGGAAGAAATGGCAAAGGGGCATATAGGCAAATAAATGTTGCAGGAAAAGTGGTGTCATGGCTGTTTTGAGGCAGATACGCTGGGGCACGTACCTCGTGGCTTTTGTGATATCAGTGCTGCTTTTCACGACCGGCATACTCATAGGCACGCAGCTGGTGCAGACTGTGAATGCAGGGCTGGAGAATGACCTGCAGTCGCTGCGCAGCCGCACTGCTGAGCTGGAGCTGCTCATGCTGCTGAAGGAGGACAACTCAACTGAGCTGTGCGGGTTCTACCAGGGGCAGCTGCAGGAGTTCGACGTGCAGACGACCGCGTTCGGCCAGAAGCTGGACATACTTGAGAAGAACCGGGGCAGGGGGGATGAGGCAGTGCTGGAGCTGAAGCGCGAGTACATGCTGATGGAAGTGCGCGACTTCCTGCTGGTGAAGAAGATTAACGAGGGTTGCCCGCAGAAAATAGATACAATGCTTTACTTCTACTCGAACACGAACTGCCCTGACTGCGAGAGGCAGGGTGAAATAGGCCCGCCGCTCAAGCAAGAGAAGCCGGACTTGATGATATACGCGTTCGACGCTGATTTGCAGGTCTCGGTGGTAAACGCGCTCATGCACCTTTACAGCGTGAAGGAATATCCTGCGCTCGTGGTGAATGGCAAGACGCTTGAGGGCTACAGGAGCAAGGAGGAAGTGAAGAACTATTTGCCCTGAGCTTTTGCATCCAGGAACTCGCGCATTGCAGTTGTGGCATAGTTTCCCGCACTGAGAGTGAAGCTGAATTTGTTGCCTGCAAAGGAGAAGTTCTGCAGGGCTGCCAGCAATTGCCGCCCTGTTCCTTTTGAGCTGAGCTCAGGCATGCGCGGAAGCTTGAAATGTTCGGGCGTGAGGGAGAGCGAGTCGAGAATTTTCTGCTCGCGCTCTGTTGGCTTTGACTCGTAGCCCACGAGGTTGCCCATTTCCGTTGTGGGCGTGGTGCGCGTAATTTCTCCTGCAGCTATTCTGTCGCTGAGCGCCGCATTGAAGATGTGCGCCTGCAGCGCGTGGATGAAAATGAGCGTGAGGCCGCGGGGAAGCTTGCGCAGCGCGCCTGCGAAGTCTGAGGGAATGCGGGAAAGATGGTCAATCATCAGCCGCTCGTAGCGCAAGTGCTGCGGGAAATATTTTACTGCCTCTGCGAAATTAAGGTCTGCCTTCAGCTGCCCCCTTGCCTTTTTCGCAGACTCATTCTCCTCATTGCCGCTGTCGCACAGGTATGCAAGCACTGCATTCTCGAAATCGCCCTTTGCAATGAATGCGCCCACTTCATGCGTGTTGCCGCGCATGCCAAAGCGCTGCTCGCCAAAGTAGTTGGGAAAGCGGAGGTTGAGGTCCTGCGCTATTGCATTGACAGTTGCCTCTGAATTTTCTTTCATGTTCTCAACTGCAATCGTGAACCTGTTGCCCGAAAGCTGGCCCATGCGCACCTTGTCTTCTGCGTACCATGCGCCGCTTATGCTGATGTCTTTTATCTTTACTGAAAGCACGCGCTCTGGCGGGATTGCATAGACGCCTGCGAGCTGGGTGGTGAGTGCGTTCCTGTCTTTCATGCCGGCATAGGAAAAGCGCTTGATGCCGCAGCCAAGCTGCTTGCCAATCATGCGCAGGGCGTCAAGGGTGCCCCAGTTGTATTTTTGCAGAACAAAGTGGGTGAACTTGGTTTCAGGGTGCGAGGGCAACTGGGAAAGGGGGGTGTTTATTGCAAGGACAGTGCCATCGGGCATCACTTCCTCAACTATGAAGTGGTCTGGCGTCTGCTTGAGCTCCCCGCCAGTGCCTACTATAGTAGATAGGTAGGCCAGGGGCTTGGCAGGGTAGG
>JBAZVU010000052.1:0-7241 GCA_041660725.1 Candidatus Micrarchaeia archaeon
TGAGAGCGAGGTCTTCGACCTGCAGTCAATGCACGTGCTGAGCGATTACATACAGAAGGGCGTGCTGAAGAGCCTGGACTACCAGATTCAGAAGGGCAAGGAGGCGAATGTTTTCCGCGCGACAACGCCGGACGGGTTTGCTGCTGTGAAGATTTACAGAATAGAGACGAGCAATTTCCAGCATATGATGGGCTATTTGGATGGAGACCCGCGCTTTGACAAGGTGAAGGGCGACAAAAGGAGCGTTGTGCAGGCGTGGGTTGCAAAGGAGTTCAGGAACTTGAAATTATGCGCTGAGGCAGGGGTGAATGCGCCGAGGCCTATTACTTTCAAGAAGAATGTGCTGGTCATGAGCCTCATTGGCGAGGATGGGATGGCGGACTCGACCTTGCAGCAGATGGGCAGCGAGGAGCCTGAGAGGCACTGCGATGAGCTGCTTGCAATGATTGGAAGGCTGTGGGCGCGCAAGTTCGTGCACGGGGATTTGAGCGAGTTCAACATACTGATGCACGGGAAGGAGGGGCAGCCCTATGAGCCCTATGTCATAGATGTGGGCCAGGGCGTGCTCGATGGCCACCCGAAGGCGCGGGAGTTCCTGAAGCGCGATGTTGAGAATGTGCTGCACTATTTTGCGAAGTACGGAGTGAAGAGGCAGGGCGCGCTGGAAAAGATTCTTCAGCTTCAGTAGGCGCGCGGCTTGAGCGCAAGGATTGCGAACAGCTCAAAGAGCGAGAGCGCGATGCCGAGGGATGCATAAGTCACAAGGCCGATGAAGAGCGGGAGCAGGAGCATTGCTGCGCCTACCAGCCTGCCGCGGGTGCGGTCGCCTGCATAGCCTGCCAGCAGTGCGAGCATGAGCTGCACCACCCAGACCAGGTTGCACGAGAACTCATCAAGCCCGAGCCCCAAGCCTGCGCACGCGCTCCTGAGCTGCACGCTGCCGCCGAGAAGCGTGACTGCCTGTGCTGCGCCCGGCGGGCTGAGGCGGCAGATGCCTGACTCGCAGTAGCCTGAGCAGCACTTGCCGCTTCCGTCAATGCCGCATGTTTCCGAGCAGATGAATTCCTCTGGCGGGGGCGGCGGCGGGGGCTGCGTGAAGTTGAGTATGCACTCGTGCTTTTCCAAATCGCAGTATTGGTTCTCGCCGCACATCCTGTCAGTGCAGCACTCGTAGTAATGCCAGGCGTGGTTGAATGCAAAGCCGCACGTGCCGTTGAGCTGCACGCAGAAGTGGTCAGTGCATTGCATGTCGCCAGGGCAGTCGCTGTCCAAGTCGCATACTGGCTCGGGCTTCTCCGGCGGCGGGGGCGGCGGGCATTCTGGCCCTCCGGGCTCTCCGCAGCCTGGCGGAGGCGGAGGAGGAGGCGGGCATTCTGTCACAGGGTCGCACGGCGGCGGCGGAGGGGGCGGGCATGCCGGGTCTGTTACAGGGTCGCACGGCGGCGGAGGCGGCGGTGGTGGCGGGGGCGGTGGAGGCGGCGGAGGCCCGGCAACAAAGCGCGTGAAGGTGGAGTTGACAGTGGAGTTCTCGTTGCCCGCGAAATCGCTGGAGTTGATGGCAATTGTGTAGATGTCATTGGCAAGGGAGGCTGAGTCATAGAGGCTCTGCCAGGTGCCGTTGTAGATGCTGCCGTCGACCATGGGCATTTCAGCCCATGCAGTGAGGTTCTCGCCCTTGTGCACAACGCGGAAGCTCATGTTGCGTATGCCGGTCATGTTGTCCGTCGCGTTCACGCGTATTATCCAAATCTGGCCCTGCGTGCTGCTGTTCGCAGGAGAGAGTATCAGCGGCTGGGACTGGGTGTTGTCGATTGTGACTGTGATGTTGACTGTCTTGTTGGAGTTGGCGTCCAGGTCTGTTGCATTGATGGTGATGTTGTATGCGCCGTCTGCTATTGAGGAGGTGGGGAGCGTAAAGTTCCAGTGGCCGTTGTTGATGTCGCCTTCGCCCCTGCTCATGTTGAGCCAGGGCGTTGCATTGCCAGTTGCATTCTCAAAGCGGAACTGCGCATAGGAGACGCCGGGCATTGTGTCGTTGATGGACGCGTTGATGAGCACAGAGCCGCTGAGGTTGGAGCCCGGTGCAGGCGTCACTATGCCAACTATGGGCGCTACGGTGTTGGTGCCAGCGGACTTGAGGGTTATTGCGATTGTCTTGCTGAGGTTGATGCTGGAGTTCGTGTAGTTGACAGTGTAGCCGGTCTTGTTTGCGAAGACAGTCCAGTTGTTGTATGTTGTGTAGTTGTCCTGGCTGATGGTGTTGTAGGCGAAAGTGCCGTTGGCGCTGAATTCAGTGAAGAGCTCGAGGCCGGCTATGTCGCCCTGCGCATCAGTGATGCCGCTGAAGCGCGCGCTGCCTCCGAAGACAGGCGTGGCATTCAGACTCGCTCCGCCTATGGGCGTGCCATCTATCACGTCTACAGTGAAGTTCACATACCAGCGCGCTGTCAGGTTGGCATTGTTGTCCATGAACAGCTTTGTGCGCGAGAAGGTTGTGTTGATGTAGGTAAAATTGGAGTTTGCGACAAGGTAGGTTTCGTAGGCTGCTGAAGAGGAGATGCTGCTGTTGATGACTGTCACGTTGCCGTAGGCCGCGCTGTTGCTCGCATAGACTGCATAGCCTCCTGCAGAGGTGGAGAGCGTGACGTTTGTGAGCATAAGGTCCCTGGCGTGGCTGAAGTCCATGAGGTTGGGCGGAGTGATCAAGGCAGTTGCAGCAGCAGTTATCCTGTCGCCTGTGAAATTGGTGAGGTTTATGTTGCCAACACTCATGTTGACAGCAGTGTCGCCAATTGTGTAGATGGTGTTGTTGGCGAAGGACAGAAGGATGTGCGAGATGGTGACTACAGTCTGGTCAAAGCTGATTGCATTGTCGCCTGCCCCGCTGCCGCCTATTATGGTGTTGTTGGTGAACCAGACAGGGCTTGTGCGGTCTGCGGCGCCTGAATTGATGAACCAGATGCCGTGGCCCTCTGTACTGTTGAGGGTGTTGTTGGAGATTGTGAGGTTCTCGGCCACGTGCGTGCTGGAGAAGGCGTTGGAGTAGGCATGCACAGTGTTGTTGGCTATTATGCCGTCAGAGGATGTGGCGCGGATGCCAGTGCCGTTGGAGGTGACAGTGTTCCACCCGATGAAGAAGCCGTTTATCGTGCCCACATCTATGCCATAGTCCTCGCTGAAGTTGCCTACGGAGATTGTGTTGTATGTGATGCTGAAGGGGCCTGCGGAAGAAGAGGAAACGGAGCTGAGCACTATGCCGCTGCCGAGGGAGGAGTTGATGCTGTTGCGCAGTATTGTGAAGTTGGCCAGCTCGCCGGAGAGCTGGATGGCAGTTGCATTGCCAGTTATGGTGTTGTTGAAGAGCGTGAGGTTCCACGCAATGTTGCCGTAGATGCCGTCGCCCGTGAGCGTTGTGTTGATGCGGTTGTTCTCGAGCCAGACGTTTTGCGAGGACTGGTTGACGTATATGCCGCGCGCGCCGACTATTATTGAGTTGTTCGTGACATTTGCGTAGTTGGAGTTGTTCGCAATGCCTATGCCGTGGTTCTCAGTGCCCAGCGCGAGGATGGTGTTGTTGAAGATTGTGGCGTTGATGGAGTTGTTGGCATAGATTGCAGTTGTCTTGTTGACTGACTGGTTGAGGTTCAGGAAGTAGCAGTTCTTCACTGTCACGTTGTTGGAGCCATTGATGAATGCGCCGTAGGAGCCTGGAGTGAGGTTGCCGTACCTCACTGTGAAGCCGCCGCAGTCAAGCATGATGTTTCTTGCAAAGATGGTGAAGCAGGTGCCGTTCGATATCACATTCTCGGTCATTGTCTGGCTCTGGTTCATGTAGCCGCACCTGACAGGGTTGTCGATGCCGAACATTGCTTGCGTGAATGTGTTGGTGTTGTTGCGCTTGTCGCTCGCATTTATGAGCACCTGGTAGTAGGTGTCGCGCAGTGTCGTGCTGTCGAAAGTGAGGTT
The DNA here is from genome assembly GCA_041660725.1 of Candidatus Micrarchaeia archaeon. Taxonomy (GTDB): domain Archaea; phylum Micrarchaeota; class Micrarchaeia; order Burarchaeales; family Burarchaeaceae; genus JBAZVU01. Next base: position 3,967 of record JBAZVU010000052.1, read on the forward strand.
GTACGCATTCACCTGGCCTGAGGTGTAGTTGGACATCAGCATCCAGGGCGTGATGTTGCCAGAACCAGGAGCGTTCATGTGGTCGAATGCAATGTCGCCAGATTCGAAAATCATCATGTAGGTTGTCGCATTCTCAATGTCGTAGCCCACGTCCCGGATGCTCACGTTGAAGTTTATGATGCCGCTGAGGTTCTGGATTGCCGACTGGTTCGGCCTGAGCCAGGTTGCATTGGGCGAGAAGCAGTTCGTGGCAGGGTCCTGGCAGTTGTACTGCGTGAGATTCACTCCGTAGCCGTAGGCAGCGCCCGTGCTGCTTCCTACGAATATGCCGTTTGCTATTGCAGGGTCTGAATAGACAGGGCTGCCCGGGTCTGTTGTCCAGGTTGTGCCGCCGGTCGTGATGTCAATCACGTAAAGTCCGTTGTCAGCGCCGAAGACCATCTGGTTGTTTCCTGAAATCGTGGGGGATGTGGTGGCAAGGCCGGCGCCAGTTGGCGTTGGGCCTGCGAGCCTTGTGCCGGTCTTGGCATCGTAGTTAACCCACTGTATGCCGTAGAGCACGTAGAGCGAGCCGTTCGCAAGTGCTGGCGAGACTGTTGTGGAGGTGATTGAAGACTGCCAGCTTGGTATAAGGCCCAAGAGCGAGGCGTCGGTCCATGCTATTGAGCCGTTGCGGCTGTAGAAGGCAGTGACATTGCCGTTTGCTTCCAGCAAATAGACAAGCCCGTTGCCAACTAGCGGCGTGGAGCGGGAGAACGTGCTGATGGAGGTGTTCCACACGACATTGCCGTTGGTTATGTTCAGCGCGTAGAGCGCGGAGCTGTAGCATGCCCGGAACGGGGATTGGTTGTAGCCCGTCACATAGACAAGGCCGTCGGAAATTGCTGGCGAGGTGGGAGAGAGGTTCTGGGTTGGCCCGATGCCGCCGCATACGCCGCCAGTGAAATCCTGCTCGTGCAGCTTCTGGGTCCATGACTGGGATGACTTTGCTGAATAGGCAGTGATGCGTTTCGCGTTCTCAAACGAATACACGGCCTTGTCCGATGAGTTGTCGTAAGCCGGCGAGGAGTGAATGTAGTTCGAGCCCAGCACAAGAGGCGCCTCGCGCGAGGCGATGGTTGCGGTCGTGACGGAAATTGGCGTGCAGTCTGGATAGAATATCATTGCACTGTCGACGGAAGCGCCGGCTGCAGTGAAGTAAATGAAGCCGTCACCAAAGCTGGCCGCCGAGAGGTTGATGTTGCCGACTAAGTTGGAGTTCGTGGTGTAGTTGCATATCTGCTGCCCGGTGGTGAGGTTGACGACCACCATCGTGCTGTTCACGCTAGCGGGAAGATCTGCTGTTACGGGAATGAAGGCGTAGTCGCCCGCAGTGGTAATGTGGCCCAGATGGGTGAATTTTGAGATTGCATAGGTCCAGCTTGCAGTGCTGTCTGGCGGCGTGACCCGGCTGGAATAGCCCGTGTGCAGCTTGTTCTCGCGGTACTGCGGCCAGTCATTGGGGTAGTCGACCATGAATTCCTGCGTGCGTGTGGAGGTTGCGGTGCTGTTTGAGGCATCTACCTGGCACTTCCAGGTGCCGAAGTAGCGCGTTGTGAAGTTCGAGGAGTTCCAGAAGCCGCTGCTGCGCGCGCTGGAGTTGATGTTGCTGAAGATGGTGCTGCCAGTCTGGATTGTGACAGTGTAGTTTGCAGCAAGCACATTGCCCGTGTTGGTTATGTTTGCAGAGCAGAAGGTGGCATTGTAGGGCGTGGAATAGTAGGCTGGGTTTGTGTACGGGCCCAGGTTGTTGATGTAGAATGCGCCCCACGCCGTGGCAATGAAAACAGCAATGGCTAGCAGAAAGGCCCAGTTTTTCATCCCCTTGCTATCGGCGTTGTTATTTAAAAATTGAATTGCGGGCAAAGCAGGAGGCTGCTGGAAGCGCGGAACTGCTAAAAAATTTATAAGCATTCGCAGCCACAGTCATGACGAAATGGTGCTCATTAAGGCAGAAGACCCAAACTCGATAGCCATGGCTTCAGAGGCCATCCGCAATGGGCAGCTGATAATCTACCCAACGGACACTATTTACGGAATTGGCGGGGATGCAAGGAGCATCGGCGTTGTGAAGAAGATTGAGGAGCTGAAGGGCAGGGAGGGAAAGCCCATGTCCATAGTGGTGGAGAGCCTGGAGATGGCCTCGAACTACTGCACAATCAGCCCTCTTGCAAAAAAATATTCCTCGCTGCTGCCGGGCCCCTATACGTTTGTCCTTGCAAGGAAGCAGAATGGCAATGGGGGAAGCGCGAACCACATAGCGCACAACGTGGGCGGGGACACCATAGGCATAAGGGTGCCAGCCAGCCCCTTCCCGCTTGGCGTGGTGCGCGCACTGGGCTTCCCGATAACTTCGACCAGCGCAAACTACGCCGGCCAGCACGCGCCCTCTGATTTCGCGGAAATCAATGACGAGCTGAAATATGCGGTGGGCGTTGCGGTGGACGGCGGAAAGTGCAAGGAAGGGGAGGCATCCACCGTGATAGACATGCGCGGGGAAAAGCCGGTTGTGCTGAGAAGCGGTGCGGGCTATGCAAGATTTCAAGAACTGCAAAAAAACATTCTATGACGAGCTCGTGCTCTACGTGCACCCGGACGTGTACGAGCCTGCCGAGGACTCGTTTGCGCTTGCCAAGCATATTCCTGCGCTTGCAGAGGGGGACGTGCTTGATGTAGGCACGGGCTCGGGGCTGCTTGCGCTTGTTGCAAAGAGCGAGGACAGCGATGTCACTGGCATTGACGTGAGCGAGGTTGCGGTGGAGAATGCGAAATTCAACGCCAGCCAGAACGGGCTGGACTGCAAGTTCATGGTGAGCGACCTGTTCAGCAATGTTGAGGGCGAGTATGACCTGGTAATTTTCAACCCGCCCTATTTGCCAAGCGCCCAGGGCGAGGCAGTAAAGGGGGAGCTGGACAAGGCATGGAACGGCGGGGAAAACGGGCGCGAGGTCATTGACCGCTTCCTGGACAACTTCCAGTTCTTCCTAAGGCCCGAGGGCTCGCTGCTCACGCTCGCAAGCTCGCTTTCGGGCATTGACCAGACTCTTGCAAGGCTGCGCAAGCACGGCTTTGAGCCCAAGGTAGTGGAAGAAGTGAAGATGTTCCACGAGGCGCTTTCGATTATAGTGGCTAAACGCGGATGAATGTTGATTGCATGCAAGTTCGTGTTGTCCTTGTGGAGCCTGAGCATGACCTCAATGTGGGCCACTGCTGCCGCGCAATGAAGAATTTCGGCT
>JBAZVU010000053.1:0-7064 GCA_041660725.1 Candidatus Micrarchaeia archaeon
ACGCGCGCGATGTCGCCGACTTTTGCATAGAGCTTGTCAGCAGGCGAGGAGAGGTGCATGAACATCACCTGGCACACCCGCAGGCCTGCATGCAAAGTAATGGTGGTTGGAGAGAGGTTGACTATCTCGAGTATCTGGTGGTTGTCAGAGCCTGCCTGCACAAGAGAGGATGAGACGTGGATTGCGAGGCCGAGGCGCGCATACCTGCTGCGGCCCTCGAGCTTTCCGCAGATGTCGGCTGGCAAGGTAATGCGCTCAAGTGTCTTGCCGAGAATCATCTCGCCGGGCTTGAGCACCATCTTTTCTGCCTTCACCTTCTGCAGCACCTTCTCGTGCTTCACAGTAGAGAGGTCTACTTTCTTCACTCCCTTCCTGAAAACCCAGAATTCATCGCTCAGCGTAAGGTCCACCGAAGTAGGGCCTATCTGCGCATCAGCAGGCAGGGGCGCAATGCGTATCCTGCCCGAATTCAAGTACTTGTGTATGTCGCGGTCGGATAGTGGCATTGGGCACGCTCACTTGACAGTGATTTTCCCATACTTGCCCGCGGAAATCTGGACAGCGCCCTTGAACTCGCTCACCCAGCCATTCTCAATCGTGATCTTGTCCCCTTCCTTGATGCGGTCAATGTCGTCGCCCCAGAGCGTGAGAGTCATCTCGCCCGAAGCGTCCCTTATTGTCGCATTTGCAACGCGCGTGCGCCTTCCCAGCTTGGTCATGACGTCGCGCGGCTCGTCCACCGACACCACTTCAGCCTCGACGCTGGCATTGCCTGTGCCCGGTTTCAATTCAGAAATCTTCACCAAATCACCTGTCCGCATAATTGAACGAACGCGGAGCTATTGAGATAGCTAAGTTATTTATAGATATGCGCCTTCGGCCTGCATCAGGGAGAGTCGTAGGCAGCAGCCAGCAGCATGGGCAGCATCACTGTCACATCGCCGTCAACTGTTGCCATGCGCGCCCTTTCCTTCACCTTGCCCCACGAGATTGCTTCCTCAAGGCGCGCGCCTGAAAGAGAGCCGTCATACTGGCTTGCGGTTGTAATGTAGACAGCATAGTCAAGGCCGCCCTTGAACTGGCTCCACCAGATTACGTGGTGCTTGGAGATGCCGCCGCCCAGCATGAGAGCGCCGAGCTTCTTCGCGTCATAGACAATGTCGCTCAGCTCCTTCTCGTCCTTCAGCAGGTTGAGGCTCAGCTTCTTGTCCTGCGCAAACATCATGAGCTGCGTGCCGAATGCGCCGTCAGTTATGCCCGGCACATAGATGGGCACGTTGTGAGTGTAAGCCTGGCCGAGAATTGAGTTCTTGTCGCCCTTCACCATTTTTCCGAATTCTGCTATGAGCTCGCGCCCGCCCCATTCTGGCTTCTGGCTGTAAAGCGAGCGCAAAGCGGGCTGCATCTTGTTCTCCAGTATCTCGCCGTAGCTCTCATTGGGCACCAGCACATTGCCCAGCCTGTTGATGCCAACCTGGTGCAGCTCGCGGTCGTCCATCTCAAATGCGCCTGCAAAATAGCCCTTGCCCCAGCTGCGCGCGAGGTCGTGGTCAAGAGTGCCGCAGGTTGTGATGATTGCGTCGAAGTGCGGCACTGCCTGCGCCAGAACTCCGCGCAGGCCTGTTGAGACAATGTCAGCAGGGAAAGAAAGTATGCGCGTGCATTCCTTGTCCTTCAGCATGCTGCCCAGTGCACCTGCTGCCAAGGCAAGATTCTTGGCAGTGAAGCCGCCCGCGCTGTCCATTTTTTTCACTAGCGAAGAGACTTTCTCGTTCTTTTCAAGCGAGTAGTCGAGCACTTTCCTTTTCAGCAGGTCTCCGCGCTTCATAGAATCACGCTCAATCGTATTTTCCTATCACTACCTTCTGCAGTTCCACTGGCGCCAGCGTGGAAAGGGCCTTTACCGCGAAGCCAAGCTTCGAAGAGCTCTCAGCCACTATTTCGAACAGCAGGTCGCCCTTCTTCACCTTGTCGCCCTGCTCGCAGTGCAGTATCACGCCTGCGCCCACTTCCTGCGGCGCGCCTGCTGCGCGCGCTATCTTTGAAATGTCCTTGTTGTCAATATGCCTCACGCGGCCCGCCGCCTCGGCCTCCACCACGTGCTTGTGCGTGCCTATTGGCAGGTCCTCCACCTTCACGTTCGGGTTGCCGCCCTGCGCCTCTATTATCTCCTTCATCTTTGCATAGGCCTTGCCGCTTGAGAGAAGGTCCAGCGCCGCATCATAGCCGCGGCCCTTCTGCACTTTGCCGCACTTCTCGAAAAGCGCGCCTGCAAGCTGGCAGCTCTTGTCAGTCAGGTCCTGCGGACCCTTGCCCTGCAGGGTTTCGATTACGTCGTAGCATTCAAGCGCAGCGCCAATGCGCTGGCCTATTGGGTCTGTGCCGTCGGTTATGAGGCACTCGACCTGGAGCCCCAGGCGCGCACCCACTGTGAGGAAATCTTTTGCAAGGGATTTTGCCTGGGCAATGTCCTCGAATTTCGTGCCCCTTCCTGCAGGCAGGTCTATCACAACATATTGAGCGCCAACGCTCACCTTCTTCGCGAGAATGCTGGCCATAAGAACGCCTCGCGGGTCCAGGCTCAGGGGATGGCGCACGCGTATCAGCTTGTCGTCTGCAGCGGCAAGGTTGATTGCGCCGCCCCACACTATGCAGCCGTGCGTCTTGAGCACTATCTTCCGCATTTCAGCCAGGGAGAATTCCACTGGCGCGAGCACTTCCATTGTGTCTGCAGTGCCTGATGCGCTGCTTATTGAGCGCGAGGATGTCTTGGGAATGTAAAGGCCTGCTGCTGCGAGTATCGGCACCATCACCATGGAGGTGCGGTTGCCCGCAACCCCGCCGGCGCAGTGCTTGTCCACTATCGGGCTCTTGCCAAGGTTGAGCACCTCGCCCGACTTCACAATTGCCTGCGCAAGCGCCACTGTTTCCTCTATGCTCGTTCCGCGTATGTACATTGCTGCAATCCACGAGGCCAGCTCCACCTCGCTCAGCCTGTTCTCCATGAGCTCCTTGATTACCAGGTCTATGTCCTGCGCAGTGAGCGCGCCGCCGTCCATCTTGCGCTTGATTATCTCTATTGATGCGGGCTTGGACACTGGCTTGATTTCTATCTCGTCCCCGTCGCGCACCTTCAGCTCGCCTGTTGTGTCCGCAAAGAGCCCGACTTCGCCTGGCTTCACGACTTCTTCGCTCAGGTCCACCAGGACTATTTTTTCGCGGCTGCCAATCTTCAGCAGTGCGCGGTCGCCGGTCATTATGCCGTTGTGCCGCGCCTCGCCCTCGTTCAGCACTGCTATGAACTTGCCGGCCTCGATGTCAAAGCATTTTGCGCGCACCATGTAGCGCCTGAACTGCGTGAGGTCTATGCGCGCCCTGACACTGTCAACATTCTCCATGAGGACCACATTTCCTTTTGGCTATATATCCCTTACTTTTTCAGCATGGGGCTGCGAAGGTCAAAGTGCCGCGTTGCAAGCGCGAAAAGGCTGCCTGGCGCCACCACGCCGTGCTCTGTGATGTAGGCTGTAATGTGCTTGGCTGGCGTGAGGTCAAATGCGGGGTTGCGTATCTTGACGCGCGGGAAGTCTTTTGGGTTTGCAATTTCTGCAGGGTTTCTTTCCTCTATTGGCTCGACCTTGCCCCAGAGAGTGAGCGGGTCGAATTTGTAGAGCTCTGCAGCTGAGTAGAACTTGATTTCCTCCTCGTAGGCTAGGAATGCGACCATGGAAGTGCCAATCTTGTTCACCAGCTCGCCGCTTGAGGTAATGGCATCCGCCCCTACCAAAACCAAATCCGCGTCGCGCATGAAAGTCCGGGATGCCGAGTCGACAATCAGTGTTGTTGGTATGCCTGCAGAGCTCAATTCTTTCGCCGTGATGCGGCCCTGGTAAAGCGGGCGCGTCTCGCAGCAGATGGCGCTTATGCCCTTGCCCATCTTGTGCGCCTTTTTCAGTATTGCAGTGACTGTGCTGGAGTGGCAGTGCGTGAGCACTGTTGCGCCTTTCGGTATTTCCTTTGCGCCCAGCTCTGCTATTGACTCCTGCGACTGCGAGAATTCCTTTTCAAAATCCAGCCCTTCTGCAACTACCGCGGCCTTCAGCTCGCTTACAGTAGTTTTCTTGTTCTTCAGGAGCTTTGCGAAGAAATAGCGCAGCGCCTCGTTGAGCGAGTTGCGCATCATGGGCTCGGTCGGCCTTGAGGCTTCGAGGGCATCTGCAGCCCTGGAGAGCTCGGACAGCAGCGCCTTGGCGTCCTTTGCCTTGGAATCCTGAGCAGCAGAAACCATTGCCCTCATTGCAGCGCGTGCAACATTGCGCGCGCCCTGGATGCGCAGGGCCCTTATGTCAGAAATCGTGCGGTCAAGGTTGCCTTTCAAGTGCGTCACTCCCGAGGGACATGCCGAATGCGGAATGCAAAAAAGTTTATAAGTGGAAAGCGTTAAAAAGTGATTTCAGGCACCAGTGGTCCCATGGAAGCAGACATCAACGCAATAATACCGCAGACGCAGATAATGTCCAAGGATGACGAGGAGCTTTTCAAGTTCCTGGAAGAGTCAAAGCCGAAGCTTTACGTTGTGGGCACTGGCGGAAGCGGCACGAACACGCTCACGCGCATGGCAGAGCTCGGGGTGCAGGGCGCCAAGTTCATTGCCATGAACACGGATGTGCGCCATTTGGTGAAAATAAGGAGCGACAAGAAGATTTTGCTGGGCAAGAAGACTACGAGGGGCATGGGCGCGGGCAGCGACCCGTCAGTGGGCGAGGCTGCTGCGAAGGAGAGCATACAGGAGATTACAGAGGCAGTGGGCGATGCGGCACTTACATTCATAACGTGCGGGCTTGGCGGCGGCACTGGCACTGGCAGCGCGCCGGTGATTGCAGAGCAGGCGAAGAACAAGGGCTCGCTTGTCGTTTCAGTTGTCACGCTTCCATTTGCATCCGAGGGCAGGCAGAGGCGCATAAACGCGCTTGAGGGCCTTGCGAAGCTCAAGAAGTTCTCGGACACTGTGATAGTGATACCGAATGACAAGCTGCTTTCTATTGTGCCTGACCTTCCGCTCAATACTGCGTTCAAGGTGAGCGACGAGGTGCTTTCAGGCGCAGTGAAGGGCGTTGCTGAGCTGGTCACAAAGGCTGGCTTGGTAAACCTGGACTTTGCAGACCTGAGGACTATTTTGAAGGGAGCCGGGTGCGCTGTTGTTGGCATGGGCGAATCGTCCATAGACACCAAGCCAGAGGAGCGCGCCATGATTGCCATTGAAACTGCGCTGAACTCGCCGCTCATAGATGCTGACGTTTCCACTGCCAACAAGGCGCTCATCAACGTGACTGGAGGGGCAGACATGACCTTGCGCGAGGCAGAGCTCATGGTAAGCGAGCTGAGCAAGCGCATTTCCCCTGACTCGCACATCATCTGGGGCGCGAGGATTGAGGAGAACCTTGCGCGCAACTCGCTGCGCGTGCTTGTAGTGATTGCAGGCGCGGAGTTCCCGCAGTACGAGGTCGAGAAAGTGAAGAGGGAAGAGATAGACGTGGAGCTCGACGAGATTAACTAGGCCGCACGCGGAAGGGTTTAAAAATCTGTATAGCGTAAGAAAAGCATACGCCCCTATGTTAGTGCTTGTCAGGGGCAGTGATTTCATGTTCGATCTCATGGCTTTCGTAAGGCGCTCCATGCGCGTGCTGAATGTCTCGCACAGGCCCAGAAAAGAGGAGTTCTGGATGATTGCGAAGACAGTGATGCTCGGCATGGTTGCAATAGGCGCGGTGGGCTTTGTGATTACGATAATATTCTCGCTGATAGACAGGGGCGGAGTAATTTAGAGGTGGGCAAAATGATGTTCGTTTACCGTGTAACTGCAGGCCAGGAGAAAGTGGTGGCAGACGTGCTGAAGCACAAGGTTGAGAAGGACAAGCTCGCCATCCACTCAATAGCAATGATTGAGGAGCTGCGCGGCTATTTGATTATCGAGGCGCTGGATGAGGTTGTTGCAAGGCAGGCTGCCATGCGCATACCGCACATCAAGGGAGTGCTGAGCAGGAGCATGGACCCGGCTGAGCTGAACTCGCTCATTGAGGCGCGCTCGCCTGCGCTGGCCATCAAGAAGGGCGACATAGTGGAGCTTATCAGCGGGCCGTTCAGGGGAGAGAAGGCGCGCGTCATAAAGATTGACGAGAACAAGGACGAGCTGACTGTGGAGCTTACAGAAGTTGCAGTGCCAATCCCGGTGACCATTAAGTCGAACACCATCAGGATTTACCAGAAGGCCGAGGAGTAGGTTTCGGGGCTGCAGGAACTATCCGCAGCTCTACCCGCTTCCCCCTGTCATCATATGCCATTGCATTGCCTACTGTATAGGGCTCGCCCATTATCAGGTGCACGCCGCCTATTTTCGAGAAGAAGAGCTTGTCCTGCTTCGAGGGCACTGCATAACCATTGGGGTGCGAATGCACGCTGCCGCAGTAGTCTGCTGCCATGGGGAGCATGTTGAAGTTGATGCTTGAGAAGCCGTGCCCGAACTCGCTCAGGGGTATTATGAGCACTATGTCAACTATGCCCTTGTCATTTTTTCTGAGCAGGCCGATGAACTCCTCCGGGTGCGTGTTGCGGCATGCCTGCGCTATGAAGTCAAAGGCATCATCAGTGATGGTGAGCATGCTGGGCCTCATTCGCCTTTCTTTTCCTTGACGAAAAATTGCTCCCACTTGCCGAGCTGCAGGACTTTCCCAAGAGTGCTGCCGCGCCTTATCTCCTCCCTGATGCGGTCCTCTGTTTCAAGAGTGTATTTGGCCCTGTTTGCTATCTCTGCAGCGCGCTCTGCTGGCACAACTGCCACGCCGTTGTCGTCGCCTATTACCCAGTCGCCGGGCTTTACCTTCAGGCCTCCGCACTTTATTTCAGCGCCTATTTCCCCAAGGCCTTTCGGGTCGCCGGCATTCGGGGTGATGTAGCGAGCGAAGGCAGGAAACTTGATTTGCCTTATCACATCCACATCGCGGATGCCGCCGTCAATCACAATGCCTGCGAGCTTTTTCTTGGCAGCACTGTGGGTTGCAAGCTCG
>JBAZVU010000054.1:0-7028 GCA_041660725.1 Candidatus Micrarchaeia archaeon
CATCCTTCTGTGAAGTAGCCGAGCTTTTTGCCGACGCCATGCAGCTGCGTGGAGAGCTCGCGCACGCTTTCCCATGCCTCGCGCCATGCGCCCGCATCCTGCTTCATTTCCTGCGCAATGCCAGAGAGCAGCATCTTGTATTCCTTGTGGAGCAGGCGGAAGGCATCGTCGTAATGCTGCCTGCTTTCCTGCTCTTTTATCAGCAAGGACAGCTCGTTGATGTGCCTCAGCGTTGCCTCGGGGCTTGGTGCTATTACGTCGATTTTCTTTGCAGCTGCGCGCACGTCTTGCTGGGCATCCTTCCACTCAGGCAGGTCCCCCTTTCTTCCATTTGTCCTCGCAGAGTGGTGGCCTGCAAAGGTGTCGACGTAGAGCACGTTGAATTCTGCCTTCAGCTGTTCGCGCTCTTGCTCCCTTATAGGCAGCTCCAGCCGCCAGAGTATGCCCTTTGACCTCTCGCTGGCAGCCCCTGGCGTGAGGCTGTTGCCCATGAGCTGCTCCACCTGCCCTTTGCCCCCTAAAAAGTCGCTTCCGTTTCTCGCAGTAGATGCACTTGCACTAGAGGCAAAGTACACCCCTTCCCGCTCCGTTCACTCCATTTGCTCCGCTCACCATGTTCATGTTTCCACCTCGTTGTTTTGCTGTTTATTCAGGTTTAGGCTGTCCGCTGGGTACATTTCTTCAGACGATGCAAAGCAAATTCCTTGCCATTGCGCACACCCAAGCGTTGGCTTCTTTCTACAACTTGGCTATATATAAATCTTTCGTCGTGCGGGATGCGCAAAGTAGGGGGTTTAAATAGGGGGAAAGGCATACTAATAGACGGGAGATTGTTATGGTCCTAGCTGTAAAATTGGGCATTCCGAAGGCTGCTGCCATAGACTACCGGCAGGAGGCCGGGCGCCTGTTGCAAATAGACCCCAGCGGGCGGAAGCTGGGCCACGAATTCACCGACAGGCTTACTTATCTTACGCCGAAGCGCGATGCGCTGAGGCGGAAAAATGATTTCTCTAACGCTAGGACGGAGCTTGAGTTCAGCGTTGCGACAATTTGCGACGTGCTGCTTGAGAACATGTTCCTGATGCAGGGCCATATGGAAGAGTCCAAGGCACTTACAACCAGCACACTGCAGTTCAGGAAGACTGAACTTGAGCAGGCGCGCGCAAAGGTGCCAAAATCAACCCCTGATGAACGGAAAATGAGCTACATGATTGCAGTAATAGAGTGGGCAATATTGGATGTCAACTCCAGCAGCATGAATGTCACTGGTAGGAACGCCTGGGGCCAGCTGCTGAAGATAAACGAGCTCATGCTTACCACTCCTTCGCCAGTCAGGGCAAAGCAAGTCATTCCAGAGGAGTGGGTGAACAGGGTGGAGAGGCTTATGGGCATGCTCAAGAGCGGGACGGCAATGGCATTTGAGCTGAATGGCGCACAGGAAGAGATTGACAGGATAACCAGGGCAGCCAGGACTGAGATAAAACAGCAGCTGGATACAGGAACTGTCAAGGTTGAGGAGCTTGATGAGCTAGCCCAGAAGCTTCTGGACCGTGCAAACAGCGGCCGTGTGCCTCCGGAAAGAAGGGATGTGCTGCTCTGGGAGTCTGAGATAATTGGCAATGCTTCTTCGGATTTCAAGTGGGGCGGCGAAAAGGATTTCTCCAGGACATATCTGAACGGCAGGTTCTAGCTTACAGCATCCTTGCCTTCTGCTTTTCCACCACGAAATTATTCTCGTAGCGCAAGCCGAATTTCTTCAAGTAGCAGGAGGGCTCTATGGCGATTACCATGTCCTTCTCAAAGTTCTTCTTGACTTTGCGTAGAGGTAGGGCTGCTCGTGCACTTCCAGCCCCACGCCGTGGCCTATTGAGTGCGGCAGGGGCGGCAGGCCTGCCCTCTTTATCAGGTCAACAGATTCCATCACGAATTCGGCTACTGGAAGGCCTGCGTGCGCGTAGGCTGCAAGCTCCTCCTGTATTTCCACCAGCTTTGCGTGGGCGCTTTTCTCCGCCTTGCATGCGCCTGTGAAATAGCACCTTGTGAGGTCTGAGCAGTAGCCGTCGAGCATCAGGCCGAAGTCCACTAGCACGACGTCGTTCATGCCCACTTTCCTGCTTGTCGGTATTGAGTGGGGCACGCGCGTATTCGGGCCGCTTGCCACTATTGGCGGGAAGGAAATGTCAAGGCCTGCTTCAAGAGAGCGGATGCGAGCCTGCTTCACTATGTCCAGCTCCGTCATGCCCGGCCTTATTTCAAGTGCATCAAGAATTTCTTTTGTCTCATTCACGCACTTTTTGATTAGCGCAAGCTCGCCTGCTTCCTTTACTGCCCTGTTCGCGCCGAGCTCGTCCGAGACGTCGATGAACTTCTTGCCAGCCTGCCTGAATTTCGAGTAGGCTGAGACGCGCAGCGAGCGCGCGTTGATGCCCACTTTCCTGCAGCCTTTCAGCAGGCGCTTGAGCACTGATGCAAGGGTCTGGCGCTGGAGCTTGAGGACATTGATGCCTTTTGCCTTCTGCTTTGCAAGCGAGTAATTCAGGTCAGTGCAGAGGATTGCGGGGGCGCCGGCCCTGCGCGCGACGAGGATGCTGTTGTCGAGCGAAAGGCCTGTGAAGTAGTAATAGTTCGGGTCCAGCGCGCCCATCCAGTCGCTGTTGTGCAGAAGCACAGCATCCACTTTGGCAGTGGAAAAGAATCTGCGGAGCCGGTTGTTGTTCATGCGGATGCAGCCTGCATTTTCTTGAATTCAATGCCCACTATGCGGGAGGAGTCGTTCTGCTTTGTGACGCCGAGCGCTATGTCAGCTGAGGAGAGGACGGTGTCGTTGTGCGTGACAACTATGAACTGCGCTGTGCGCGACATCTGCTTCAATAGGTCAGCGAGCTTCTTGCTGTTCTCCTTGTCCAGCGCTGCATCTGCCTCGTCAAGTATGTAGAAGGATGCGGGCTTTGTTGAGTGGATGGCGAATACGAAGAGGAGTGCGAGAAGAGTGCGCTCGCCGCCTGACTTGGCCTCTATGAAGTGCTCCTTGCCGCCAATTTTCACGCGTATCTGCAAGCCGCTGTTGAAAATGTCTTCGGGAGTGTCAAGGAGGAGCGCGCCCTCGCCCGGGAAGGCGTAGTTGAATATCTTGCGGAAGCTTGCGTCAATTGCGCGGAATGTTTCCATGAATATGCCGGCCTTCTTGCCCTCAATCTCCTCAATCATTGACAGGACTGCCTTCTTCTCCTCGCTCAGCTTCTTCACCATGCCCTTCTTCTCCTCAAGCTCCTGCGACTTGCCCTCGTACTGCTCAGGCGCCTGCATATTCACTGCGCCGAGGGAGTTGAGCTGGTTCTCAGTCTCGCGGACCAAATCCTGCAGCTCGTCGCGCGAGAGCTTGAGCGGCTCCACGTCCTTGTAATTCTCCCATTCTGCCTTGTAGTCAGCAAGCCGCGTTTCCGCAACCTGCTTTTCAGCGCTTATCTTGCTCATGTCATTTGAAACGCGCGTGAAATTCGCCTGGTGCCTGCCGCGCTCCTTTTGCGCAGCCTCGAGCTCAGGCCCCATTTTCTCCTGCTGCTCGTAGAGCTTGGTCATTGCCTTGCTCACTTCGCGCAGCTTTTCCTCCTTCTGCGTGAGCAGCGTGGAGTTCGAGGCAATTGATGCTTCCAGCTCCTTTACATTTGCAAGCGCGAGCTTGAGTGCCTCATCCTCGTCTGAAATGTCCTGCTTGCCCTTGGCAACCTGCTCCTCGAAAAGCTTCAGCTCTGCCTGCTTGGATGAGGCAGTGTCGTCGAATTTGCGCTTCTGGCCCGAGAGCTCCGAGAGCTTGCCGTCCATGAGCGCTATTTCCTCCTGCTTTTCCTCTGGCAGCTCCTGGCCCTCGAGCATGCGGCTGATTGATGAGAGCTCTGTCTCGATTCTTGAAAGTGAGGATTTGGAATCGTTGACTTTCTTTGCAGCCTCGGACATTGAGGATTTGAGCGCATCAACTTCATCTGCCAGCTTTGCCTTCCGCTCAACCAAATCCTTGAGGCGCGCGTTCTGCTGCGAGAGGGAGTTTATTTCTATTTCAATGCCCTTTGCGCCCACTTCCAAATTCGCGCGCTCCTTTCTCTTTGCGTCTATGAGCTCGCGTATTGAGTAGAGCTCCTCGGTGGCGCCCTTCTTTGCAGCCTGCACGTCAGCCATTTCCTTCTCGAGCTTCTCCAGCTCCATCCTGCTCTTGAGAGGGGAGCGGGAGCGGAACATGCCGCCTGTGACTATTCCAGAGACTTCGAAAAGGTCGCCGTCAAGAGTTACTGCGCGCACCCTGCCAGACAGCTTTTTTGCTGCCGCGGCATCGCGCACAAGAAGCGTGTCGCCGAAAACATAGTGCATTGCGCCGTGCATGCGCTTGTCGAACTTCACCATGTCTATGAGGAAGCCCAGCACGCCGTCTGCTTTTTCAAACCTCGCTGCCTCTGCAGGCAGCTGCGACATTTTCCTGTCAAGTGGTATGAATGAGCAGCGCCCTGCTTTTGCCTGCTTCAGGTGCGCAACTGCGCCAACTGCAGAGTCAATGTCCTCTGTGAGCACATAGTGGAGGCGGCCGCCTGCTGAGGACTCAACTGCAACTGCGTATTTGTCGTCAAATGAGCAGGATTCCAGAACTGTGCCGACTATTCCCTCGAGCTTGCCGCCCTTTGAAGCCTGCATGACTGCCTCGACAGCCGGGTTTGTGCCTGATGCTACGCGTATTTCAGGCATCCTGTTTCCGATTTCCAGTATTTTCCTGTCGTAATCAGGCACCTTCTTGTTGAGCTCCTTTATCCTGTCGAATTGCGAATCTTCCTCGCCTGCAAGCCCTGCTATTTGCGCCCTCATTGCTGCCAGCTGCTTCTCCAAGCCACTTGTTTTCTCGCTGCCAGTGCCAAGCTCCTGTGCTATTCTTGAAAGCTCGTCCTGCTTCAGCTTTGCAAGCTCTGAATCGCGCACCTGTGCTGACTCTGAGTCGAGCGAGATGCGCTTTGCATCCTCAAACTGCTTCAAGAGCTCTGCGTGCCTCTTGCGCAGCTCCGCAGCTTTCTTGCCGCCAGCGCCTGCGAGCATTTTTGTCTTTTCCTTTTCAGCTGCCTTCAGCTCTGATGCAAGCTTCTGCGATTCTTTTTCAGCAGATGCAGCTTCGCTCTTTGCAAGCTTGATTTTCTCCTCAGTTTGCGAGAGCTCGGTGCGCACGTCTGCTATGCGGCCCTTCAGCGCCTCCATCTGCTTTAGCTTTTCCTCGCGCAGCGCGCTGTTGCTCTGCAGGTCTGAGCGCAGGCGCTCCAGCTCGTCGCGCAGGCCTTCCTTGCCAGCACGCTCGTTTATCTGTGCAGCTATTTTCGCGCGCTCGCTTTCAAGGCCGCCTATTTTTGCGTCAAGGCCTTCCATGCCTGACTGCAGCTCCTCAAGCTTGCGCTGCATTTCAGCGTTTTTGGTGGCGCTCTGCTCGAACTCCTTTTCCAGGCGCGTCATTTCAGCATGTATGAGTGTGCCTTTCGCCCTCTTCAGCTCAGTTGCAAGGCTTGCGTACCTCATTGCCTGCTCTTTCTGCTTTGCCAGCTCCTCTAGCACGCCCTCGCGCTCGCCTATTGCAATGTTGGCCTCGCCTATGCGGCCCTCCACCTTGTCCAGCTCGCTTATGGCTTCCTTTTTCTTCTCGTCAAAATCAGAAACGCCGGAAACACGGTCAATAATCTCGCGCCGTTCCTTGGCATTCATCTTCACTACCCTGTCCACTTCGCCTTGGGCAATGATGTTGTGCTCGCCTGCCTCGCTGCTGTGCCTGTGCAGCGCGTCCATTACTGAGGTGCGAGTGGCGTGCTTCTCATCAAGCCTGTAAGCCATCTTGCCGTCCTTCCTGATGGCGCGCTTTATCTCAAATGCGCCCTCGCCTCCGAAGCTGATGCTCACCATTGCCTGGTGGGAATCCCGGTGAATGAGGCCGCTTGCCTTCTTGCCTTCTGGCCTGAGCTGCTTGAGAGCCATTTCTCCGAGAGCGAAACGAATAGCGTCTGTGACATTGGATTTGCCCGAGCCATTGGGGCCTGCAAGGCAGATGAGGCCTGGTGCAAGAGTTAGGTCTGCCTTCTTGAAGGACTTGAAATTGCGCATTGACAGCTTGCTTATGAATACCATCCTGAGTCGCCTGGCAGAAAATGGGCTTCAGGGGTATATATTCTTTGGGGTTAGCGTGAGGGGGCGGATTGCCGTGCCCCCTGCGAGGTATATGTTCTTTGGGGTTGGCGTCAGGGGGCTGGAAAACATTTAAGAAGGTGAAAAGGCATATTAGAACCTAATTCTGGGGGGATGTTTCATGTGTGCAAATGCAGCGGGTCAGAACATTTCAATCAGGTCAAAAAGCCAGGTTATCTTTGAAAAGCAGAATGCAATACTTGAACAGGTAAAAACCAAGGCAGGAAAGCTGGCGCGAAGGGCGGCAGGAAGGCATGCGACGGCGCTCCAGGTAACGCCCACACAGATGCTCGCCGCCTACGAGGGCGCCACAGACAACAACTTCTTTTTCAAGCTGCTGCACTCCATGTCCCTAGCTGAAACGAAGACAGCTCACAAGCGCGTGCATGCAGTTCTCCTGGGCAAGGTGACTGAAGAGAGCGCGATGGACAGGAACAAGACTTTCGAGGAGCGCAAGGTGCTGCTAAGGGCTGCAAGGGAGCACTTTGCGGCGGCAAACACGCCGACCAATATGGATGGCGTTGATTCAAAGCTCGGGCTACTCGCAGATGAAGAGCGCAAGGCTGCACTTGCAAAGCCTGAAGAGGCTGGGAAAAATGGAAAGGAGGAGGAGCAGGAAGGCGTGAAGGCAAAGCCAAAGGCTGCTGAAGAGGATGTTGAATCCAAGGCAGTGAAGGCGCTGGAGACAGTGCTGAAGAACCTGACGAAGATCAAGGAGGGCGCGCCTGCAGCTGTGAAGCTCGGGCCTGCTGTTGAAAAGCTCAAAGCAGCATTCAAGGCTGCAAGTGCAGAGGAGCAGAAAGGGCTGCTGACTGATGCTGGCGTGCTGT
>JBAZVU010000055.1:0-7000 GCA_041660725.1 Candidatus Micrarchaeia archaeon
AAAAGCAATAGGTTTAAATGGCGGCAAGAGGATTGGTGGCTTGGTGATATTGATGAAAAGAGGGAAGTCTGCACTTGTATACATGACAACTTACGGGTGGGCAATTGCAGTTGTGATTCTCCTTCTTGTGGCCCTCTTCTGGCTCGGCGTGTTCAGCATTAGCCAGGATGAGAAGTGCTCGCTCAGCCCGCCCTTTGGCTGCCAGTCCATCAAGGTAACTACAAAGGACACTGTGATAATGCTCAGGAACAACGGAGTGAATGACATTGACGTGTGCGACGTGATATGCGACGGCAGGCCGGCTGAGGCATCTTCCCTGCTGCCGCCAGGCATCAGGCCGTACTCAAACTGCGAGAACAATGGCGCGAGGATAGTGAGCGGCGGCGCCAGGCTGGTGAAGGCTTCGGACAACACTGACTACATTTCATTCTGCACCTACAATGGCCGCGATGCAGTGAAGGAGGGCGAGCCTTACAAGGGCACTGTTTACATTGTGTACAACAACGTGGGAGAGGGCGGAAGCACGCGCATTGCAACTGGTGACGTGTTCGCAGTAGTGCAGCCATAAGTATAAATATGGGCTGAGCGAATAGCGAACCATGCGCGGACAAGCAATTTCGGAGAAATTGATGCCCCTTTTCCGCGGAAGGAAAAGAGGGCAAAATGCAGTAGAGTTCCTGATGACCTACGCATGGGCAATACTTGTTGTTGCAATTGTCATCGCAGTACTTGGCTATCTGGGCCTGCCTTATTTGAGCAGTTCGGAGCCTGAAAGGTGCAGCTTCCCGGCAGGCTCGCTGCAGTGCAACCAGCTTACTTTGGAAAGGGGCTCTGACGGAACTGTGGCAATCCGCGACGTGAATATTACCAACGGGTTCAACAAGGAGCTGCACGTGTGCAATGTGCGCTGCTCTGCGCAGGCAACTGGGGCGAACGGGCTTCCGCTTGTGCCGGCAGGTTCAGTTACTGCATGCGGTGCAAATGCGGACACAATCAAGCCCGGCGAAAGCAAGGTGAGAAGCCAGGCAATAAGGTGCTATGATTCGAGCGGCGAGTTTGCGCAGGTTGCAGTGGGCACGCTCTATCACGGGAGCATTTACCTTGCCTATTCCTATGCTGATGAAACTTCAGGAAGCGCGCGCATTGCCGTTGCAGATGCAGTGTCGCGCGTGCAGAAGGGCTGATGGCGCTTTGGGGGGATGAGGGAAAGTTTAAAAGGCGGGCAAGAGCAAGTGGTTTTGATGGCGAAGAAGGGTGCAAGGCCGAGGAATATCAGCGAGCATGGCCAGGCTGCAATGGAATATTTGATGACCTACGGCTGGGCAATACTGGTCATAGTCATAGTTCTTGGAGCGCTTCTTTACATGGGCGTGTTTACCCCGCCAACGCCCGACATCTGCCAGTTTGCGCCGGGCTTCCTGTGCCTGAACATGCGTGCGGATTATGGAGAGCCGGGTGCAATATGCCTGACAATTGCAAATGCGCTGCCAAGCACAGTTTACCTGTGCGAAGTGCTGTGCGATTCCTATGTTGAACTGAAGGACATTACAATACCCCAGCAGTGCGCAAGCTCGGGCTCGCAGGCAATATTGAGCAGCGGCGGGCAGGATACAGTGAAGTTCACGGGCTCGCAGGCGTGCAGGGATGCCGGAGGCGTGCGCGTTGAGCCGGGCGTGAGATACAAGGGCAAGCTTTACCTTTTCTACAGCCAGGCAGGGGATGAGAAATACCCGAATGACAATGCTCGCGTTGCTGTTGCAGATATCGTGACAACAGTGCAGCCCTAGGCAGATGGTGGTTGGATGATTGGTGGAAAGAAGGGGCAAGCGGCTATAGAGTTCCTTACTACTTACGGCTGGGCGCTGCTCGTGATTGCGATTGTGCTCGTGGCGCTGAGCTGGCTGGGCGTGTTCTCGCCGCAGAACATAATACAGGAGCACTGCTCATTCCCAGTCGGCACGCTCGGATGCAATGAGGTGCTTATTGTGAAGGGCTCGAGCTACGCGGGCACGGACCCCGGCACCAACAGCGTTGCAGATGCCCGCACGCTGGGCGTGACGAACAATTTCGGGAAGGACATTTACGTTTGCTACATATTCTGCAGCGAGGAGGGGCCCGACCCTGCAAAGGGCTATCCCACCCAGCTGCCCGCGCAGACCACTGCATGCGGCAGTGCGACCACGTCAGCCTACCGGCTCAAGTCCGGCGAGACTGCAAATGTCGGGCGCGACGGGCCCACGAACACGTGGATCTCGCCTTGCCTGCACAAGGGCACTACTTATTCAACAGTGAAAGTTGGCGAGGTCTACCGCACCAACCTGTACGTGTTCTACTCATATCCAGGGGAAACCACAGGCTATGCAAGGAGCATTGAGGGCAATGTAGTTACGAAGATTCAGCCGTCATCATAGATGGTTGGGATACGGGGTGTTCGTGATGAAAACAGGGAAGAAAGCGCAGGCTGCCATTGAGTTCCTGTCCACCTACGGGTGGGCTGTGCTGGTGATAGTGGTTGTGCTGGTGGCGCTCGGATGGCTGGGCGTGTTCACCATGCCGCTCCAGACAGTGCCGGACCAGTGCAGGTTCCCCATCGGCGCATTCAAGTGCGAGGATTTGCTCGTGCAGGCCGAGGATTCGCCGCAGGGCTGGCACCACCTTGTTTCCGTGACGCTGACCAATAATTTCGGCAGGGCAGTGAAGACGTGCGCAATTGCGTGCGATGCAGGCACTGACCTTACTGATGGCTGGCCTTCGTGGCTGTGGGCAGGGTGCAACAACCAGTATGAGCTTGCAGCAGGCCAGACGCGGACAATAACGCCCATGACTGGCGTGCTGTGCGCAGACCCCACGGGCAGGCGCGGGGATGTCTACCACACCGGCGACAAGTATGTGGGCAAGCTTTACGTATCGTATTTCTATGCAGGGCAGACAGACAGGAGGATTGCAGTGGCGGATATCGTGACGACAGTGCAGCCCGGCAGCTGAGGGTGTTGAAATGAAAAACAGGAAAGCACAGGCAATTTCGGAGAAAATGGCGCCCCTTGACCGACGGTCAAGAGGGCAGGCAGCTCTTGAATTCCTGAGCAGCTACGGCTGGGCAATACTTGTGATTGCGATTGTGCTGGTGGCGCTTGCATGGCTTGGAATATTCAATGTTGCGAACAAGACGCCCGACAGGTGCACAATGCAGGGCGGGCTGGAGTGCAATTCCGCAGTGCTGCGCACGGGCCTGCAGCTTACCGAGTTCAAGGTGACGAACAGGCTGACGCAGCCCATTTACGTGTGCGGCCTGAAGTGCACGAACAACCCGGACAAGGCGGTTGTGCCGATTTCGAGCTGCGCGGGCACTGGCGCAAAAATTGCTTCGGGCGAGAAGGTTGACGTGATTGGCCAGCTGCCCAGCGCGCTGACGTGCACTGATTATTTCGCAGGCAGCACGAGCAGCGGCAGGTATTCTGTGGGCGACACTTACAGCGGCAGGATTGAGATGTACTATTCCAATGACTTTGATGCCAATGGAGGCAATGCAAGGATATCCTACGGGGATATTGCGCTGAAAGTGCAGCCGGGATGAGGTTGTTTGCTATGCGTGGGGGAAGAAGGGCTCAAACTGCGATGGAGTATCTGACTACTTATGGGTGGGCAGTGCTGGTAATTGCAATTGTGCTTGCAGTGCTCGTCTACCTCGGCGTGTTCAACCCGTTCAGCAGGGTTCCGGACAGGTGCGTTTTCCAGCAGGGCGTTGGCTGCGCGTCTGCCAAGCTGATCAGCGGCACAACCGGCTCGCTTCAAATCGGGGAGCTGAAGCTTGTCAACAGGCTTCCCAAGCCAATAGGAATATGCGCGATGTATTGCACGCATGACAGCGACCCGCCCCAGACTACCTATGCAACTGCTGACAACTGCAAGACCATAGTCTTGAATCTGGGCGAAAGGACTGAGCCCGGCGGCACATGGAGCCTTGAGCGGAATGCTCTCGGCAATGTGGAGAACCTTGGCTACTGGTTCGGAAGCCCGGGCTACTGCCGCGATGGAGGGCAGATTGCCAAGGCAAAGGCAGGCGATGGCGAGAGGGTGAATGCTTTCATTTACTACATGCAGGAGGGCGACACTGCTGTCAGGATGACGAGCGGGGAAATAATCAGCACAGTGCAGCAGGGATGAGGGGGGATTGCAATGACTAGTGGGAAAGGGCAGGCGGCAATGGAGTATCTGACTACTTACGGGTGGGCTGTGCTGGTAATTGCAATTGTGCTGGTGGCGCTTGCATGGCTTGGGATTTTCAACGTGCAGCAGCAGGTTCCGGACAGGTGCGTTTTCCAGCAGGGCGTGGAGTGCATGGCAGCGAGAATGGGAACTAGGATATCGAGCGGCGCGACGGTGAATTACATCAGCGCCATCACCATCAGGAATGACTTGGGCAAGATGATGTATGCGTGCACTGTTTTCTGCGCAACTGACATGAAGCCACCGGAAGGCAGCGCATACAACACTGGCATAAACGTCAACCTTTGCAGAGGAGTGCCGCCGGGCGGGCAGGTAACGCTGTCCAAGGTGGGAACTGAAGTCGCAGGCACATGCAACACCTATGATTTTAAATCGGCAAATGTACCCGTGGGCAGCAAGGCAACATACAAGCTCGCGCTCGTGTACTGGCTTGAGGGTGATGACTTTTCAGCCACAACAAAGGGGCCGCGCGTGATGTTCGGGGATTTTGTGGGCACAGTGCAGTCTGGCTGAGTGTCAACAACCCACGCCTAAAGGCGCGGGCTTGATATGTATGAATTGAAGATTGCAGAAAAAGGCCAGCGCCTTTACCCTGCTGCAAAAAGGGGCTTCAGCATGTCCGTCGGAACGGACATGTCTGATGCATTCCGCTTCGGCGGAATGCACATCGGGCGTGGATTGTTGGTGGGGTGATTGGATGATTGGCGGTAAGAAGAAAGGGCAGGCGGCAATGGAGTATCTGACTACTTACGGGTGGGCTGTGCTGGTGATACTGATTGTGCTTGCGGCATTTGTATGGCTCGGAATATTCAACCCCAAGACGCCCGAGCAGTGCGGCATTCCCGGCATGCGGTGCGACAATGCGCAGCTTATTCCGGCTACAGGAGGGCAGAGGCTCAGCCTGAAACTTTCGAACCAGCTTGCCGAGCGCGTGCAGATTTGCTCAGTCCACTGCAGCGCAGGACCGCTTGGCTCCAATGGGCTGCCGCTCAGGAACGGCGCTGCAACAACTTCTGCAAAGGCAGGCAGCACTGGCTGCAACAGCTTCGGACTCATGAACACGTTTATTTTCAATCCCGCTACAGGCATTTATGAGCTGCCGAGCGGCACTAACGTCATTACCATAGGCATTGACGCTGGCCCTGCTGTGGTTGTGTCTGGCGGGTCAGGGCAGATTGTTCCAGGCGTGCCAATAGGGGACGGCGTTGTCGGCCCCGGGGCCAATGAGCCGCTGGGCAATGGCATTGTGGTGCCAGGAGTGGGCGTGGGGCAGCAGGAAGTTGCACAGCCGCTTGGCAGGAAGGTTGCGCAGCTGCAGGGCGGAATAATAGCAGACCCCGGCGGCGTGACTGTTTCGGATGCAGTGGTGATTGTCGTCGGGCCCCCTAGCGAGACCCCGTTCCTGGAAATAGGGCAGGGCAAGACATTCGTTAGCAACACGTGCCTTGACTCGAGCGGCAAGCTGCTGGCATTGAAGTCCGGAGAGCAGTACAATGGCAAGGTGTTCGTGGAGTATGTGCTCAAGAATGACCCGAAGAACACGCCAGCGCGCGTGCTTGAGGGCGACATTTCAACGAGCCTGAGCGCCGGCGCGAGTTCCTGATGGAACCGGATAGTGCTTTAACTTTTTCTTTTCATTTTAATTTCCATGAAGGCATGGATAGCTGCGGCACTTGCCCTGCTTGTCTTTCTGGCAGGCTGCGCGGGCGGGCAGCAGAGGGCTTTTTCAGTTTCCGAGCAGGGCGTGCTTTCCTATCCTGCTGAGAGAAGCGCAGTTGCGTTCACTTCTGGCGGGAGCGGGAATGTAAAAAGCATTTCCTATGTGAGTGCGGGCAACGTGACAATTTACGGCCTGCTGCGCGAGGTGCAGGATGAGAAGGCTGCAATAGTGCTGCTGCCCGGCGCTGGAAGAACAAAGGAGCAGGAACAGGAGCTGGCTTCTACGCTTGCTGGCATGGGCTACTCAACAATTTCTCTTGACCAGCGCGGCGAGGGGCAGAGCCTTGGCGAGGGAGCTGCGCCTCTTGATGTGCAGTATGCGCAGTTTTTGGATGGGAAGGAAGTGTTCGAGTACAGGCGCGCTTACGATGTCATTCGCGCTGGTGATTTGCTGGGGCAGCTCGGGCACAGGAAAATAATTTTCATGGGCGAGAGCATGGGCGGCAGGTATGCGCTCATGGCTTGCGCTCTTGACAGGGGCTGCGCAGGCGCCGTGGGCATTTCAACAAGCGGCTATGGCTTCGGGCAGATGGCTGATGCGAACATGACTAGGTTCGCGCTTTCAGTAGACCCTGACACTTACATTGGCCTGATAGCCCCGAGAAAAGTGGTTATGGTCCATTCCCCTTCTGACCCGGTGATTCCACTGGAGATGGCGCGCGAAACGTACTTGAGGGCGCATGAGCCGCGCAGGTTTGTGGAGGTTGAGTGCAACGGGACTCATGGGTGGTGCACTGCGATGAATGCAGAGCTGGAGAAGCAGCTTGCGTGGGTTGCGGGCTGAGAAGGAGCAATAGGTGCCTCAGATTCTGTCAGCGTCATCATGAGTCAGAGGTTGTTCATATCGTCATCGGCACAGAATATTTATATAGGGGCGAATAAATAGCTTTGCGCTGTTGTTGGTTGAATGAAAAGCTCCCTCCTGCTCTTGCTTCTTGCGGCGTTCGTATTCTCATCAGTCCTGCTGGCAGGCTGCCCGGGGCAGGGAAAGGGGTGCACTGATGACAGCACGTGCCAGAACTGGCAGAAGTGCGACGTGCCATCGAGCAAGTGC
>JBAZVU010000056.1:0-6915 GCA_041660725.1 Candidatus Micrarchaeia archaeon
AGCAGGCATTCTTGCCTCCATGATAGGCACATTCTTCACAAAGCTGCAGAAAGGCGAACAGGACCCAATGGCCCCTCTCAACAGGGGGCTCTGGCTCTCAGCTCTTGCAGCAGTTGTTCTCTGGTAGTTCATAGCGTCCGCAATCTTCCCGGCAAACGTGCAGGTTGCAGGGCAGGCATTTGACCGCATGAACCTCTTCTACGCAGCAGTAGTGGGCATGCTCGCCACTCTTGCAATGAGCGCGATAACGCAGTATTACACAGAGGCGAAATACAAGCCAGTGCGCATGATTGCAGAGGCAGCCAAGACGGGCGCAGGCACCAACGTAATTGCGGGCCTCGCCTACGGCATGCAGAGCACAGTTCTCAGCGTCCTGACAGTTGCAGCTGCAATAACGCTGGCTTTCAACTTCGCAGGCTCGTACGGCATAGCGCTTGCAGGCATGGGCATGCTTGCAGTAACTGGCATCATCATTTCCATGGACACGTTTGGCCCAATAGCTGACAATGCGAACGGCATAGGCGAGATGAGCAAGCTTGAGAAAAAGGCGCGCGGCGTGATGGACAAGATGGATTCAGTTGGCAACACTACAAAAGCGCTCACAAAGGGCTTTGCAATCACGTCAGCAGCAGTTGCAGGCGTTGCTCTCTTCGCAACCTACACTACGGAAGTAATGGCAGTTGCTGCAGCAATGGGCAAAACTGAGCTTGCAAAAGGCTTTTCGCTCAACATCGCAGTGCCCTCAGTGTTCGTGGGCATGCTGCTCGGAGGCATTGTGCCCTTCCTCTTCTCATCAATGACGATGAATGCAGTTGGAGTGGCAGCTTACGGAATGATTGAAGAGGTGCGCAGGCAGTTCAAGGCAAGGCCTGGCATAATGAAGGGCACTGAAGACCCTGACTATGCAGCCTGCGTTGACATCAGCACAAAATCAGCGCTGAGCGAATTGAGGATGCCTGCCCTGCTGGCAGTGCTCTCTCCAATAGTCGTCGGCTACCTGCTCGGCGTCGAGGCATTGGGCGGCTTCCTGGGCGGCGCAATACTCACCTCGCTCTTCCTTGCAATCTTCATGTGCAATGCAGGAGGCGCGTGGGACAATGCAAAGAAGTACATCGAAGCAGGCCACCTTGGGGGCAAGGGCAGCGACGCGCACAAGGCAGCAGTGGTGGGCGACACCGTCGGAGACCCCTTCAAGGACACTTCAGGGCCCGCGCTCAACCCACTGATAAAGATATTAAACGTCGTGTCCCTATTATTCATAGGCTTCTTCGTCGCTAACTCGCTCAATATTATAAAGGCGAGCGCAGTAATAGCAGGAGGGGCTGCCTGAATTTTGATAACGTGGTGATTAGATGGGCTACAAACTTTACACAATAAGCGATGTCGTGCGCGTGCCGCCGAACATGTTCTCGCTCAAGCTCGAGGAGTCTGTGCTGAACATGCTGCGCGAGAAGTACGAGCGCAAGATAGACAAGGACATGGGCATAGTGCTCGCAATCACAAATGCGCGCAATGTCGGCCCTGGCGCCATCATACACGGCGACGGCGCATCCTACCACAAGGTGACATTTGACGCACTCTGCTTCATGCCTGAGGTTAACGAGGTTCTTGACGGCGAGGTAAGCGAAGTGGTGGAGTTCGGCGCATTCGTGCGCATGGGCCCCCTTGACGGCCTGGTGCACCTTTCGCAGATTACCAACGACTTCCTTTCCTTTGACAAGAAGACAATGGCATTCGTGGGCAGGGAGAGCAAGAAAACTCTCAAGAAGGGCGACCTGGTGCGCGCCAAGATCAGCACAGTAAGCATGAAGGGCTCCATACCTGAAACCAAGATTGGCATGACGATGAGGCCAGCAGGCCTTGGCAAGCTCGAATGGCTCCAGGACGAGGCAAAGGGCGAGGGCCACAAGCCCCGCGCAGAAAAGGCCGAGAAGCCTGAGAAGGCCGAGAAAGCCGAGAAGAAGGAGAAAAAGGAAAAGTAAGCTTCTAGGGTGATTTTGATGACTGAAAAAGCATGCAGGAACTGCCATTTGATAATCGAGGGCAACGTGTGCCCCACTTGCAATGCAAGCGACCTGAGCGACCGCTGGGACTCCTACATACTTGTCTTCGACCCTGCGCTGTCCGAGCTTGCGAAGAAGCTTGATGCCAAGGTGCCTGGCAAGTATGCCATCAGGATAAAGTAAGATTGCAATGGCAAAAACAAATACAAAAACAGGGGTCAACTTCCGCTTCATCGCTAACGAACCAGCACTTCTTGTCGGCAATTCGCTAGTAATAGCCGAGCTGCACATTGGCTACGAGCAGAAGCTTTTTCCGAATACTGACGTATTCTTCACCCAAAAGCTAATTGACCGCGCAAAAGCCCTGCTGCAGGAGACGCACGCCACGCACTTGATAATCAACGGTGACGTGAAGCACAGCACCGGCGACTCCACGCCAGAGGAGCAGCGCGAACTGGCCAAGTTTTTTGATGCAGTGGCTCCCGCATGCCCAAAAATAACAATAGTCAAGGGCAACCACGACGGCGGCATTGAAAGGTTCGTGCACAATGCTGAAATAGTGGATGGAAGCGGCATCCTGCTGGGCGACATAGGCATATGCCACGGCAATGCATGGCCTTCTGCAGAGATATGCGCAAATGCAAAGACGCTCATACTGGCGCACACCCACCCATCTGTCTGGCTGGGCGGGAAGCAGGAACAGTGCTGGCTCATAGGCAGGCTGAACGAGAAGGCAAAGGAGAAATTCAAGCACTGGCGCACCCTCAAGGTCATCGTGATGCCGGCGTTCAGCGAGCTTGTGGGCGGCGCCACCCTGAACAGGCGCACTGGCAGGCACTCTCTTCTCGGGCCGCTGTTCAAGAATGAAATGTTTAAAATAGATGAAGCGCAAGTATACCTGCTCAATGGCGTCGAAGTTGGGCGCCTTAGGGGCATAATGAATGATTCACGCTGACTTTGGGGTGGTTTGAATGGGCAGCAGGGGAAGAGATGCACTTATAAATTGCGACAGTTGCGGAAGGCGCATGCCCAGGGGCAAGGCCGTAAGCTACGAGCGCGCGATAGTTTACAACACTGACATGCACTCAGCTGATGACGTGAAGTACTTCGAGAGGCGCAAGCAATTCTACTGCCCGAGCTGCGGAAAGAGCAAGGGGATTTACCAGAAGAAGATCAAGCAGGCGATGCGCAAATACAACCAGTAAGTGTAGCGCATTTCCGGCAAAAAGAGGCTGCAAGCACAACAGCTAGCTAGGGCCCGTGCAGCGCCCTTTCTGCATCTTCCACGCAAAGGTCCCGCACAGGCCACTGGGTATATATTCTCCCGCCAGTGGGCTTGCCGTCAGCATCAAGTATTTCCTCCTCCTGGTCAACCATTGCATTGCTTATGTTGTCGCAAATGCTCGGCTTTGCCGTAATCACCGCAACCTCATAGAAGCAGCCGTCCCTGAACGATGGGTTTGCGCTGTCCTCGCCGTTCACTCCTGCATTTATTTTCTCGCAAATGGTCGCAATGTTGTTCGGTATGCCCACGCCATTGTCCTTGTAGTCCTCAGCAAGCTTGATTGCAACCTCCTTGAAGCACTCGGCCTTCATCTTCGCGCTTGTGGCATCGAAAAGCGCGCCCTTCACTCCGGTATATATATTCTCGCAAATAGCCGCATTCTTGCTCAGGACCGCACTGGTGTACCAGCACCTGTCCCTCTCCAGCCTGAGCTTGTAATGCGTGGTATCCCCGCAGTCCACTCCTGTATACTGCACGCAGCCGGCGCCGAATGCCAGCGCAATGAACAGCAGTGCAATTAATGCGCCCTTCATTTCCTGCCCCTTTTCCCGCGCGCCCTCTCAGCATGGAACATCTTCATGAGCCACTCCAGCGAGTCGCGCTTTTCAATTTCCCTGCCAAGCTCCTTTCCGCTTTTCGTGCTTATCTTCTCCCACGCGCTCCTTATCCAGTCCTTGGCATACCTGTTGCCAGTATCAACGAGCAGCTTTGCCTCCAGCATCATGTCCAGCGCATCAGCATCCTTTGCAATGCGCGCCTCAAGCGTCTCGCACTGCAAAAACTCCTCAAAAAGCCGCTCCATCTCCCCGCGCAGAGTTGGCTCCATGCCCTCAACAGTCTCGCGGAAAGCTTTCCTCTCATCCCTCTCAACATAGCGTTTGTTCAGCTTGTTCAAATCGCCCATGCGCAGCTCGTGCAAATCATGCAGCAGGCACATCTTCAGAACTTTTCCCTCATCAGCCTTCTCCATTCTTGCCAGCGCGAGCCCCACCATGGCAGCGCCAAAGGAATGGTCAGCAACGCTCTCAGGCTGCTGCACTCCAATAGTGCGCCAGCCGCTCCTTTCAGTGCGCTTGAGCATGCCCATGGAAAAAAGGCAGTCAGCCAGAGCTTTTGCATCAGCAGCCATTTTCAAACCCCTCACCCTGCATCTGAGGGCACGAATGTGTTGTCCAGAATCTTCATCACTTTCGAGGGCAGATACGCAATTTTCACCAATCTCGTATGCCCCCTGATGCCCCTGCCCGACTCCACCATTGATACAAGGCCCAGCATTTCCAGCTCATTCAAATACTCGCGGAACCAGCGCGCGCTGCGCGCCTCCTTTCCGAACTTCCTGCACGAAACCTCATACTGCTCGTACACTTCGCCCGAAAGCAGGAAGCCCTCGCCCTCGTCAGCGAGCTTGGAATATTTCCCGCCTTTTGTCGTAAGCGCTGCAACTGAATAGAGCACAAGCTGCTGGTGCTCTGGCAAAGTGCAAATGGCGTCAATTGCCACATTCTCGTCAACGCTCCTGCGCGCCTCCTCCACCTTCTCAGCCCCAACTTTCTTCGCGCCCTTCTCATCAGCCAGCTCGCCAGCCCTGAGCAAAAGCCTCAGCGCATAGCGCGCATCACCTGTCTCGCGCGCAGCAATTGCAGCAGCCAGCCCCAGCGCCTCCTCCTCAACAGCGCCTTTTGCAAAAGCAACCTCGGCCCTCTGCTTCAAAATGGCCTCAAGCTGGGGCGCATTGTAGGGCGGGAACACCATCTCTGTCTCGCACAACGTGCTCCTGCTGCGCGTCTGGAGCTTCTGCTTGAAGTTCAGCTTGTTGGAAATGCCAATAATCGAGACATGCCCCTTTTTCAAATCGTCATTGGACCTGATGAGGGTGTAAATCAGGTCATCCAGGTCATGCACCATGTCAATCTCGTCCAGCACAATCACCATGCACTTGCCGTCCCCTTCCACCCAGTCAATTATCTTCTCGTAGAGGAAGGACACGCCATAGCCTGGCTTGTCGAACTCGGGCACGAACTCTTTCACAATGTGCTGCAGCACCCTGTAGCGGGAATTGTAGATGCGGCAGTTCATGTAGCACATTCTTGACTTAGTCTGCTCCTTCTCGAAAAGCTCCATCACGTGCTTCACCACGCTGGTCTTGCCAGTGCCCGTCTTGCCGTAGAGGAAGAGGTTCTGCGTCCTGTTGCCGCGCAGCGCTGGCGAGACGAGCTTCATTACTGACTCCGTCTCCTTCTCGCGGTGCGGCATGGCCTCGGGTATGAAGTGCGGCGAAAGAACGTCCTTTTCCGCAAAAATGCTATTCTTTTTCAGAATAGTTTCGAATGAATCAGCCACTTCACCACGCAACGAAAGATTTATAAGAAAGCTTTATTAAGGGTTGTGCAGAAGTGCTCTTAGGATATTTAGAGGTGAGAAAATGGGTCTGCTTCAACGTCTTTCGTCCGCACTCGGTGTGAGCAAGGGAATGGACATCGAGGAATACATGGACACCATGGAACTCGAGAACGTCGACATGATGCACGAGGCTGCTGACTTCTACGTGAAGCCAGTTGCGCTCGAGAGCGAGGCCGACGCAAAAGTGATTGCGGAGGAGCTCAAGAACCACAACATCATCCTGCTCAACATCACGCCAATGGCGCGCAACCAGGCAAAGCTGAAGATGATTGTTGCCGAGCTCAAGAAGTTCGTCACCAAGCTGAACGGCGACATCGCGCGCATTGACAATGAGAAGATTCTCCTCACCCCTGCAAAGGTGAAGATTGTCAAGTCAAGGAAGTCGAAGTAAGTAGTTTTTTTCTTTTCTCTTTCTGTTTTTCCTTTACCCTAGCTGTGCAACGATCCTGCCTTCTTCCTTCTACTCTAATTAGCTAAGCCGCAATCCTCTTCTGCCTGTCCTGCGTCCCGCGCGCAACGCTCAGCACAATGTAATCCTGCGCGCTCTTCATGCTCGCCACTTTCGCGAGCATCTCATTGAGCCTCTGCACGTCTCCGGGCTTCAGCTTCGCGTCCGCGAGCTGCAGTATTCCGCTCACCAAATCCTTGGGCTCCTTGATGGTGCTGTTGGTCGCAATGATGTTCCCGTCAACGAAAATGCCCCATATGCTCTTGCCGAACCTGACCAAATCCAGCTCGTGCCTCTTCCCCTTCTCATCAGCCAGCGGCAGCGTGTGGTGCAGGTATTTCGCCTGCCTCTCATGCGCGCTCGAGTTCTCCAGGAAGCTCACGCCCTTCAGCACTTCCGGCAGCTTGCCCACCATTTGCCTTGCCTCGCCGAGCAAATCCAGCGCAACAGCCACATTGCCCGTGCGCCTCAGCAGCGCCAGCTCCACGGCAGGCAGCCCGTACTTCTCAATTTCCAATTTGGTCACGAGCAGCTTTCCATTTAGGTAAAGGGAACCCATCTTTTCAGTAAGCTTCAAATCAGCCATGGCAGGATAAAATGCGGCTCAGCTTAAAAACACTTTATCCTTTCAGCGCCCACTTTCCGCTTCGGCGGAAAGGGTCCTCATTCCGTCACTCGGAATGAAGGGCTGCCAGCATCGCGCGCGCCTCAAGCGATGAAACCTGGCTGCGCTCCACCACGTTCTTGAATGCATTTGCAATCTTCTCGGGCTGCCTCAC
>JBAZVU010000057.1:0-1686 GCA_041660725.1 Candidatus Micrarchaeia archaeon
GTCTCCAAAAGGGCTTTTTCCGCCCCCGTAGATTGCATGCCGAGGGCGTCGTCAAGAGTTTTGGCATCAAATTCGCCCGTACCGCGCGCCTCCAGAACCTCGAACAGGGTGCGTGCAAAGGAGCGCTGTTCCGCCTTCTCACCGGCAGATGCCGTTGGAACCGGTTTCTGGACAGGCGGCTGCACAGTGCTGTCGGACTTGTTGTGCATGAACAGGCCGGCTACGCCCGCAATGGCGAGAAGGATGGCAGTTTCAACGAGAAGGAGGCGGGACCTCGAGAAAGGAGGTTTTTTGGCTGGAGAGAAAGTTGTGGACTGCATGGGCGTTGGCTGGGCCGAAGATACGTTTGGCTTCTGTGCACCATTCTCCTTTCGCCCCTTTCTCTTGCCCTTGCTTTTCGACTGGAAAATGCGCTCAAGAAGAGCGGGCATGCGCGGGAAAGAGGTGGAAGAGCCAGGCTGCCTGATGAGCGTAATGCCGGCTGCTGGCCTGGGCAGTGTTGCTGCTATGGTGGTCATGATTAACGCCTCGGAAGACCGAAAACTAGTATGTAAATATGCCGAAACCCATATTTAAACCCACTACATATTACGTAGGCAGAGGCGGACCATGGCAAAAATCATCGACGGCAAGAAGATGGCTGAGGAGATACTGGTAGAGGTCAAGGCAGAGGTCTCCAAGCTGAGCGGAAAGCCCTGCCTTGCTGTTGTGCTTGTTGGCCAGGACCCTGCATCCAAAATTTACGTTACTAGGAAGAGCGAAGCTTGCAAGAAGGCTGGCATTGTTGCGCAGGATTACCGCCTGCCAGCTGAGACTAGCGAGAAGGAGCTGCTGGAGCTGATTGACAGGCTGAACAAGGATGCGGCAGTGAATGGCATACTGGTGCAGCTGCCGCTGCCCAAGCACATCAATGAGAATGTTGTTACTGGAGTGGTGGCGTCGGGCAAGGATGTGGATGGGTTTGCGCCTGAGAATGTGAGGAAGCTGGAGGAGGGAGGAGAGGTGGGCTTCGGGCCTGCTACTCCGCTGGGCATAATGGAGATGCTGAGGAGGCTGAAGGTGAAAGTGAAGGGGAAGGATGCTGTTGTGATTGGAAGGAGCGCGATTGTGGGAAGGCCTGTTGCTGCCATGCTGAGGAATGCTGGCGCGCACGTAATTGTGTGCCATTCAAAGACGCCGAATGTTGCTGATGAGGCTGCAAAGGCGGACATTCTTGTTGTTGCTGTTGGAAAGCCGAAGCTGGTTACTGGCGAGATGGTGAAGAAGGGTGCTATTGTGATTGACGTTGGCACGAACAGGATGGAGAACGGGAAGCTGGTTGGGGATGTTGACTTTGATGCTGCGAGGAAGAAGGCGAGCATGATTACGCCTGTGCCCGGCGGCGTGGGGCCAATGACAATTGCGCTTTTGCTGAGGAATGTTGTGAAGGCGTACAGGCTGCAGGGCGGAAAGTGAAGGGGCGGGAAATAGTTTTTTTGAAAGGCGTCACAAATGAACTATTCAACAGTGATGCAAAAGCTGCGCAAGCTTAGCATGTCAGGCAGCACACTGGGGCTTTCCAGAAGCAAGGAGCTGGAGAAAAGGCTGGGTGCGCCCTCTTCAAATTACAGGTGCATACTTGTAGCTGGAAGCAATGGAAAGGGCTCTGTTGCCACTATGCTTGCAAGGGGGCTGGAGGAGAAAGGC
>JBAZVU010000057.1:1696-6886 GCA_041660725.1 Candidatus Micrarchaeia archaeon
TTTGTCCCCGCATGTGGATACGCCGCGCGAGAGGATTTCTGTTGATGGGAAGATGATTTCCGAGAAGCAGATGGCTGATGCGTATCCAAGAGTGGAGAAAGTGGCGCGGAGAATGAAGGACAAGCCGAGCTTTTTCGAGCTTTTCACTGCAATGGCTTTGGACTATTTTGCTGCTGAGAAGGTTGAGTGGGCTGTGCTTGAAATTGGCATGGGCGGAAGATTGGATGCCACTAATGTTGTTGAGCCCGAGCTGTCTGTTGTGACGCGGGTTGATTTGGAGCACATGGGCGCGCTTGGAAGCACGCTTGAGAGAATTGCGCATGAAAAGGCAGGCGTGATGAGGAGCGGCAAAATAACTGTTACTGGCGCAAAGGGCGGGGCGCTGGCTGCGCTGATGAGAGAGGCGCAAGTGCGGGGCTCGCAGGTTGTTGCAGTGCATGGCAAGTATGGGGGAAAGCTTGCGCTGCTCGGAGAGCACCAGAAGAGGAATGCTGCTGTTGCAGAAGAGGCGCTGAGGCGCCTTGGAGTGAATGGAAGCGCAATTGCAAAAGGCCTGGCAAGGGCAGCTATTGCAGGAAGATTGGAGGCTGTTGGCAGGAAGCCGCTGGTGCTGCACGATGCTGCGCACAATCCTGCTGCTGCAAGGGAGCTGGCTGCTGCTGTGCGGGGAATGCGGCTGAAGCAGCCGTTGGTGCTCGTGTTCGGCGCAATGCGGGACAAGGATTATGACGGGGTGCTGGCTGCTCTTGCGCCGCTGGCGCGCGCTGTTGTGGTGAATAGGCCGAAGGTTGCAAGGGCTGAGGAGGCGGGAAAGATTGCAGAGGCTGCGCTGAAATATAATAAGAATGTGAGCATAGTGGAAGATGTGAGGAAGTCAGTTGCTGCTGGGAAGAAGCTGGCTGGAAAGAACGGGACAGTGCTGGTAACTGGCTCCATATACATGCTTTCCGAGGCAAGGGGGAAGAATGAGCTGAGAATTGACGGCTGACAGGCTGGTAGAATCAGGAAGATGAGGGGCGGGTGCAATTATGAAGAGGAAGATGAAGGCCGAGATGCACGAGAAGAGGAAGAACCATGCAGCTGAGCTTGTGCTGCAGAAGAGCGCTGCGATAATGGAGAAGCTGTTCGAGCTTCCGGAGTTCAGGAGGGCCAAGACAGTGCTGTTCTATGCCTCAAAGCCTGATGAAGTGCAGACTTTCGCAATGATGCAAAGGGCGCTGGACATGGACAAGAGAATTGTGCTGCCAATTACAGTTGTTGAGGGAAAGAACCTGGTGCTGTCCGAGATAAGGAATGTGAAGGGCCTGATGCGGGGCGCATTCAGCGTGCCGGAGCCTGCTGATTACGTGCCAGTGCAGCCTGATGCAATTGAGCTGGTAATTGTGCCTGGAGTTGCATTTGACACGCAGGGCGACAGGATTGGGCATGGAATGGGCTATTATGACAAGCTGCTCAAGACAATGCCAAAGGCGCGCTTTGTTGCGCTGGCATTTGAGTTCCAGATTATTCCAGACGTGCCCGAAGAGGCGCATGATGTAAGGGTGCACAAGATTGTCACTGAGGAAAGGGTAATTGAGTGCGGCTAGCTGGAATTATTTGGCCTTCCTGATTTTCGAGAGGCGCTCGTTCGCCTTTGCAAGGCGCTGGCGGTATTGGTTCATGAGCGCATTGTATTCCTGCTTGCTCATGTTCATCTTCGTGTAATAGTTGAGCTGCGCTTCTTTCTCCATTTTCTGAACATTGGCTATTTCGCCCTCCAGATTCTGCGTGAGCGCGCGCATGCGCATGCGGTGGAGCGCGGGCGTGGCAACTGCTGTTGCGATGAGAGCGCCAAGCGCAAGAACATACCAGTAGGGCACCAGCACTG
Organism: Candidatus Micrarchaeia archaeon; assembly: GCA_041660725.1. Classification (GTDB taxonomy): domain Archaea; phylum Micrarchaeota; class Micrarchaeia; order Burarchaeales; family Burarchaeaceae; genus JBAZVU01. The sequence continues at coordinate 3,564 of JBAZVU010000057.1, forward strand.
TTTCGTAGTAGGCCTGGTAGAAGGGCGTTGGCGCTATTGGCGCTGGCAGCGCCTCGACTGAGAGCGAGATGGGGCCTAAGGAGCCGGTGTTGCCTGCGCTGTCGGAAAACTCCAGCCTTACTGTAAGAACTCCGCCTGCAGCTGATTCCGGTATGAAGTATGAGCCCTGGTAGGTGCCTGCCTCCACTTCCTTCACCTGTATGCGGCTGTTGGAGACAGTGAGGTTGCCGAAGCCGCCGCGCACTGGCGTGCCATCAGGGTATGTTGCTTTCATGCGCAGGAGGATGGTGGTGTTCGCGTAGAGCTTGTCAGTGCGGCCAGGCGAGGTGAGCTCGGGCAGCAGCTTGGTGGGCCCTATGCGCACCTGCACTGTATTCCAGCCTGCGCGCATCTTGCCGTCATCAGTTGTCTTGAAGCCCTGCACGCCGATGTCCCATGCGCCAAGGGGCTCGTCGAGCTTCAGCTGGTAGTTGGCCGAGTATGTGCCTGGGGAAACTTCTTCCATGAATACTGTTTCGAGCTGCGGGCTGAGGAAGGACACGTTTGCATTTTCAACTGCGCTCTCCCCCTCTGTGAGCTGCACTGTTACTGGCACTGATTGGGCTCTTGAGTAGATGGAGCCGCCTACAGGGCTGAGGAATACCATCGAATAGTAGGCGCTGTCCGGCGGGGCGCTGAGGCTGATTTCAGCCGAGGCATTCCCCTCGTTCCAGTACTGGTCGCGCACATATGCGCTCACATTCCAGGTGCCGTCAGGCAGGACAAATGAGAAGAACTGCGTTGCATTGAATGTGCCGTCTTCTGCTGTTACTGCTGCCAGCGAGAACATGGTCTTGTTGCCGTGCGAGAAGGCGAGGTTGACAGTTGCATTGGCTTGCGGGATGCCGTTGGAATCAGCAACGCGGCCCGAGAAATACTCGCTCCTGCCCTTTGAGTAGTTCTGCTGCAGCTGCAGCAATACTGAAAGCTCTGGGTTGACATTCAGAACCATTACCCGCTCATCGCTGGCCGCATTCTCCTTGGTCGCCACATAGGTGAGTTCATGGGGGCCTGCGGAGGCGAACGGCCCTATGAACATCTGCTCGCCGTATATGCCGTCCCTCGACTCCTGGTCGCCATGCGCGCCCTGGTCGAACAAATAAATGCGGTCGCCGAGGATGAGGTCCGAGCGCGCGTACACGCTGGCCGCGGTTTCTACGCCGCTGCCCAGATATACACGCACGAGAAGCTGGAGCGGGCCGCGCTTGACAGTTTCGCCAGCAAGAGGGGAAATCGGGGAGATGCTCAGGGCTCCGTGGGGAACCAAGATTGTGGGGATGAGCGGGCAGGTGCCGCAGTCGCCGGGGCAGTTGCTGCAGGTTTCCGAGCCGCTGCACTGCCTGTCTCCGCAGGTCTGGCAGATGCCGCAGTCAGAGGGGCAGGTTGAACAGCTCTCGCTGGAACTGCATGAGTTGTCCCCGCACGTCTGGCAGGCGCCGCAGTCCGCAGAACAGGTCGAGCAGCTCTCCGTGGCGTGGCATGAACCGTCTCCGCAGGTAGGAGCGGCAGCATAAGCTATTGGAAAAAGCAAGGCTAGCGAAAGCAGGGCCAGAATGAGAATCAAATTTTTCATTTTTTCATCTCCGACTCGCCCATGAAGAGCTCGGCATCAGGCAGCACGCGTATGCCCTTTTTCTCGACTATTTCCATGTATGAGAGCTTTTCGCGGTATTTTGCGCCGCGCATCTTGAGTATCTCTATTGCGCGCGTGCGCGTCTCGCCGCTCTGGATGTGGTAGAGCACAAGAACGCCGTCTGCCAGGAACTCCTCAACGCCGGTCTTGCTGTACTTCACCGGCATCTGGTCTGTTTCTGATATCAGGAAGGATGTTGCGCCTATGCGCTCGAAGTACCTGAAGAGCTGCTCTATGTATATGCGGTATTCCGTATCCTTGCCCTCGAAGGCCGACTCCAGCGCAGTTATGGAGTCGAGGAAAACTACAGAGGGCTTGACCTGGTCCAGGAGCAGGCTCTCCTCTATGAAGTCGAACATGAGCTCGCCCTTTGCATTTGCGAGCATTGCCTCGACGAGCCTTGCAAGCTTGAAGGGGTCGATGCGCCTTATGTGGAGCAGGTCTTTTTCCTTGTGCCCGTCCACGTCGAAATTGAAGTCGCGCATGTGCTGCTCCAGCCTTTCCTCTGATTCCTCGAGCGAGATGTAGACGCACTGGCGCCCGCGCGAGAGCATGTTGTTGAGTATCTGGAGCGCCATTATGGTCTTGCCCGAGCCCGCGCCGCCGCAGATGAGCACAGAGGAGCCCTCAGGCATGCCGTTCGCGAACAGCTGGTCCAGGCCTTCGATGCCGGTTGTTATCCGCTTGTTGCCCGCCGCCTTCGGTGCCCTGTGCCTTGTGCTGGCAAGCACTGCGCCTATTGGGGCGCGCTGCTCATCTATTGCCTTCTGCAGGTGCCTGTAATATTCAGGGGAATGCTGCTTGGCTTCCGGAGTTTTCAGGTGAAGGGCAATTAGCGCGCGGTCAAGCAGGCCGGGCTCATGGTTGAGCGCAGTTGCCGCCACTTCCCTCTTGAATTCCGAAATGGACATCTTCCCCTTTTTCTTGGAGCCGCTGGCCATGCAGCCATATTCAAGACTGCCTTATTAAAATTGACGGTAGTTTTCAGGCCTGTTGCGCCAGTGCGCCCCAATGTTTTGGAGGCAGGCTCAGTCTTTCATTGCCTTGAGCTTTTTCAGCAGGTTGTCAGTTGCTTCCACCTGCGTCTTGCCTGAAGCCCTTATTTTCTCAACCAGGCCATCCTCGCGCGGCGAGGCAACTTCAGCAACATAGCAGTCAACGTATTTGCAGATGCGCGTTCTCCCTGCATTCAGTACGCCTGCAATCTTGCTGTCAATGAGCCTTCCGCGCCATTTTGAAAGCTCCTTTGAGAGCGGCAGCAGCGCCTGTTTCTTCCCGGCTTTTTTTCCAGGCATCAAAGCACATCCAATCAGGCAAGCTCTACGACTTCATCAACAAAAGATGCAAGGCGCGTGAGCACGTCGCCATAATCCTTGGAGAGTATCAGTGTTATGCCGCTGATGTCGCTGCCGCGCATGCGGCCTATGAGCGAGTGCATGAAGCGCAGCACGATTTCGGAGTGGTTGTAGGTGAGGAGAGAGGAAACTGAGTCCAGAACGAACACGCGCTCCTTGCCCTCGAACTTGAAGAATGCCTCGGAGATGGCAACGCCCATCATTGTCAGGTTCTTCGGGTCCTCGAGGAAAATCACGTTGTCAGTGCGCTCGCTGCCAAGCGAATGGGAGTCTGAGATTGTGTCGATGAAGAACAC
>JBAZVU010000058.1:0-6824 GCA_041660725.1 Candidatus Micrarchaeia archaeon
TGGCAGGGCTATTACAAAGCCAGGCACAAGGATGGACAGCAGTGCGGGCACTGCAGCCATGAGGAAGTCTGAGAAACCCATGAACACACACTTGCGCAAAAATGGGCTGTGGCAATTTAATAAGCTTTTTTCAGTGATAAGCGGGCATGGACATTTCAGTTGTAGGCGCAGGGCCTGCGGGGTGCGCTGCTGCAGCTGCTGCTGCAGGGCTTGGGGCAAAGGTTGCTGTTTACGAGGAGCACGAGGTGGTGGGGCAGCCTGTGCAGTGCTCTGGCATAATTTCAAAGCGCGGCCTGGATGCAATGGGCCTGCCATATGGCAAGGTGTGCTACAACTCGCTCACTGGCACTGATGTCCACCTGCCAAATGGCACTTCAATGAAAATAAGGGCAGGAAAGACAATGGCTTATGTTTTCGACAGGGCGAAATACGACGTGCTGGCTGCTGATGCTGCTGAAAAGGCTGGCGCGAAAATAATGCTGGGCAAGAGGCCGAAGATTGGCAAGCTGAAGGGCGCGATTATTGGCGCTGACGGCGTGACCTCTGATGTTGCGCGCGAGTTCAGGTTCCCGCCCATCAAAAAATACGTGTTCTGCTACCAGGAGGATTTGGAAGGCGCGAGCGTGCCTGATGCCGAAATTGTTGATGTGTTCGTGTGCAATGCCATCTTGCCGGGCTTTTTCGCATGGGCAATTCCGCTGGGCAAGGACCGCGTGCGCTTAGGGTGCGGGGTTGGCGAGCACGCAAATGCAAAGCTTGCGCTTGAGAAGCTTGTGAAAAAGGAAAAGTGCCTGCAAGACATGCTGGACGGCAGCCGCAAGTTCGATGCTCTTGGCGGCGTGATACCCATGCACATGCGCGAGAAGACTGTGAAGGGGCGCGTAATGTTGGTGGGCGATGCAGCAGGACAGGCAAAGCCGACTACTGGAGGCGGAATATATTTCGGGAGCATGTGCGGCAGGATTGCGGGCGAGGTAGCAGCTAATGCGAAAAATGAAGGCGAGCTGCTGCAGTATGAGAAGAAATGGCGCAAGCTGTATGGGCGGGACCTTGTGCTCAACAGGCGCATAAGGGAGCTGGCCAACAGGCTGGGGGACGGGGAAATCTGCGCCTATGCGGGCATTGCAAGGAAACTCGGCGCAGAGGCGTTCCTTTCAAAATTCGGGGACATGGACTCGCCGACGCGCATGCTGGGGCACGTGCAGAAGTCCCCGGTGCTTGCGAAAGTATATTCTGCATTTGCATCGAAGTTTAGGCTGGTGTAGGCGCTGGAAGGCTGGCTAGTGGCGCTGAGCTTGAGTGGGTGTAAAAAATGGCTGACGAAGTTCCAAAGCACATTGCGCTGATTCCCGACGGCAACAGGCGCTGGGCGCGCAAGCACGGAAAGCCGCTGCTCGAAGGGCATGCTGTTGGCATTGACAATTTGGGCAATTTGCTCAAATGGTGCCGCGAGTTCAATGTAAAGGAGCTCACGGCCTGGGGCTTTTCAACTGAGAATTTCGACCGCTCGCCTTCTGAAGTGCACGGCCTGATGAAGCTTTTCGAGCAGAAGCTGCGCGAGAGCGAGGGAAAGAATGAAGTGCACAAGTACCAGGTGCGGGTGAAGGTGCTTGGAGACCTGGGCCGCTTTCCTGAGGGCGTGAGGAAAATGATACGCGGGCTGGAGGAGCGCACTGCAAAATATGACAAGTACCATTTGAATTTGCTGCTTGGCTATGGAGGAAGGCGGGAAATCATCGCAGCAGTGAAGGAAGCTGTTGCGAAGAACATGCGCAACATTGACGAGCAGGCCTTCAGGAAGCTGCTCTGGACGTCCGGGCTGGAGAGCGACCCTGACCTGATAATACGCACCTCAGGGGAAACACGAATGTCGGGCTTCCTGCCATGGCAGGGCGCATACAGCGAGTATTACTTCTCGAAAAAGCTCTGGCCCGATTTCAGAAGGGCTGATTTCGTGAGGGCGCTGAAAGATTATGCAAGCAGGAAAAGAAGGTTTGGAAAATAGGCAGGGGCATGGGGAAAAGAAGGTTCGGGAAGTAGTAATTTCCAGTTTATCAGGCATAAACCACACGCTATTAATTAGGAATGCCCCATCTACCTGCATGGGTGGCATCTACAACAGGACTTCGCGCAAGGCTCTTTGCGAGGACTTCGAGCTGCTGAGCACGCTTTTTGGAAGGATGCGGGGCCTGATGTTCAGGCTAAGCATAAGGAAGCCGCTATTGTTCGTATTCGACAGGGGCAGGGAAAGGCCTGCCGCAGCATGCGCAATACACTCGCTGTTCGTGTTCTTTTCCTTCTCTGCAATTTACCTTGATTCGGAAAAGCGCGTGATTGCATCTTCTGTCTGCCCGCCATTCCTCACTCTCTTCTCCCCGAAAAAGCCTGCTGCATATTTGATTGAGGGCGAGCCGGGGCTGGCGAAAATGGCAAAGGAGGGCGACTTGCTGGAGTTCTAGGTTGAGTGATGGAAAAATACGAGGAGAGAAAAATCAGGCCGCGGCTTGGCGCGAAAAAAGAGGATGCAACTGGCGCGCTGGGCTGGATTGTTGGCAACTGGAAGTGCGATTACAAGGTGGGGCTGCCGGAACTGAGCAGCGAGGAAAGGGAAGTTGTGCGCGAGGTGGCTGGGAAATACAGGGAGCAGTCTTCGCGGACTGAGTTTGAGGACAGGGAGGAGATAAAGCGCGAGGTTGCACGCCTGCTGGCAGTGCACTGCGAGGAAACCGGCCTGCTTACTGATGCTGAGCAGCAGAACTATCTGGCGCGCGCAACCCTGTCGCACGTTTATGGCTTCTCAGGCCTTGACGAGCTGCTGAATGATGATGAGCTGGAGGAAATCGCAGTAGTTGGAATGAACAAGCCTGTTTTCGTTTACCACAGGAAGAATGGCTGGATGAAAACAAACTGCATGTTCACTGACGGCGATGCGTTTGTCGACGTGGTGAACAAGATGGCGCGCACGCTTGGCAGGCGCATCACGCTCCAGTCGCCCCGCCTTAATGCAATACTTCCGGACAAGTCAAGGCTGCATGCATCCATACCGCCCATCTCGAACTACGAGTTGACAATCAGGAAATTCCGCGAGAATCCGATTCATGTAGCTGATTTGCTTGCCTACCGCACCTACAGCGCAGATGCGCTCGCCTATTTGTGGCTTGCAGTGCAGAGCGATTCCTCAGTAATAGTGAGCGGGAACACTGCGAGCGGGAAAACTAGCACGCTGAATGCGCTTTTCCAGTTCATCTCCCTGCGCGAAAGAATCCTGGTCACTGAAGAAACGCCTGAAATAAACATACCGCACGAGAACCAGGTGAAGCTGCTGTCGAGCTCTGAGCTCGGCGTGGTGATGAAAGATTTGATAGCAGACAGCCTGCGCATGAGGCCTGACAGGGTAATAGTGGGCGAGGCAAGGAGCCATGAGGAGGCACATTCACTGGTTGAGACGCTTACAAGCGGGCAGGCGCGCGGAAGCTATGCAACATTCCACGCGCAAAGTGCAAGGGAGACGTTGGTAAGGCTGCGCTCGCTCGGAGTGCTTGCATCTGACTTGCAATCCATTGATTTGGTAGTTGTGCAGAGGCGCATGATGCGCTATGATGCCAAGAATAGGGGTGGAAAGGAAGTCAGGAGATGCGTGGAAATAAGCGAGATTGTGAGAGGTCCTGAAGGGGAGGAAACTGCACTTCCTGCACTCAACCAAATTTACAAATACGGCATGAAAGCAGACAGGCTGGAGCGCACTGCTGCGAAATCACTGCTCATGGAAAGGGTGCGCGAGAGTTTTGGCATGAATGAAAAGGAGTTTGGTGCTGAGGTGAAGAAGCGCGTTGCATTCCTAAAATCACTTGACGTTTCCGCATCCTTCTCCGGCCTCACTGAACAGCTCCAAAAATTCGCCTATGATGATTACGAGGAGCCCGCACCCCTGCCGAAAGCCGCAGGCATTGCCTTCTTCAGCAGCACAATAGAATGAGAAGTGCCTAGGGCGGGATTTGAACCCGCGGCTTCCAGATTTCACCCTGAGGTGCCGTTCTGCGCCCCGCCGCGAATGCGGAAGGGGGATTATGAGTCTGGCACTCTACCAGGCTGAGTTACCTAGGCGAGGTTTGTTATTACGGCTGGCAAGATTAAAAAGGATGGAGCGTCGGGAGAAGGGGCTGAAGCCCCTTTCTAAACCCCAGAGGTGAGTGCTCGCTGCGCTCGCTTGAAAAATAAGTTGGAGCGTCGGGCAATAGTCCGCCTTCAGTACTCGCAGCATTCGACTAAGCGGCCGAAAGGCCTTGCACGGCTTAATTTACGGCTTGCTGGCCGGCGCGTTTCAACCCTCCTCCTTTGCTCCGCGCGTCATTGCATGACGGATTCGGGTATCGTTTCTGTTCCGGCCGGGTGCCTTGAACACCCTTCAGCCTCGCCGTGGGCGGAACTTCCTCGCAGATGAATAATCACCCGCGTCAGCTGCTGCCCAACGCTCCGCACTAATTAGGCCCACAGGCGTTTAAATACCTAGGCATGCGCCGTTGCCTTTCCCTCGATGCAGTAGTAGGCGCCAGAAAACTTCTTGAGTTCCTGCACAGGGCAGCCGGGGCAGAGGCAGCCGTTCCTCTCGTAAGCGCACTTGCTTTTGCCCTGCAGGCAGTAGAGAAGCTCCTTGTTGCTCTTGGCACACTCATTGTAGCTCGGGCAGGAGGCACACTGGCACTTTTTCATAAGTGATTGGAGTTCAGGGGATGCCAAAGACATCACTTCTTGCTTTTGCCTTTCTTCAGCATCCTTGCAAGTGAAACGCACTCATGCGCAAGGTCCTTTTTCATGTCAGCGAAGAAGTTGCTCTTGCTTATCTTGCCCGAGTCCATGTCCGTGTCTTCCTTGCTCTCGCCAGTCCAGTAGGCTATTGCAAAAGGCGGGATGTTGAAGCCAGTGAAAGTAAGGAAGTTCAGCAAATTGCCGCCAACATGCTGCGCGCCGTCTTCGTGCCCTATTACAACAACGCCGGCAACTTTGTCCTTGATAAGGCGCTTGTTGAAAACAGAGTACTGGTTCTCAATGCAGTTCAGGCGCTCTATCAGCTTCTGCATTATGCTTGAGCAGTTGTTCCACCTTACAGGCGTTGCGAAGAGCACAATGTCCGCCCCGAGAATCGCATCATAAATTTTCTTCATCTGGTCGTCCTTGTATTTCAGGCTGCTCTGGCAGGGCCATGTGCAAAGGCGCGGGTGCTTGGAGTAATTGCCCTCGCAGGTGTAAATTTTCAGGTCAGAGGCGCGTATGAATTCAGTCTTCACGCCCTCAGCTGCCATAAGCGAAAGAACGTCTTTGAGAGCGGCCTCAGTGTGGCTCTCGCCCTTTGCAGAAGGCGCCCTGTTTGTGGCTGAAATGCCCACTGCCTTGAGGGGCGTTGTTTTCATCAGAAGAAGTTTGAGCGCCAAGTATAAATAGACTTCCGTCACTCAGCCCGCGCCAGGCATTCCGCCGCCGAAGCCGCCCTTCATCATCTTCTCCATCTGCCTGCGGAAGCCCCTGTTCTTCTTGAACTGGCCCATCATTTTCTCCATTTTCTCGAAGTTGGTGAGGAGTTCGCGCACTTCCTCTGGCTTGGAGCCGCTGCCTTTTGCTATTCGCTCAAGTCGGGAGTGGTTCTTCTTGAGGAGTGTTGCGTCATTCCTTTCGGCAGGAGTCATTGAATTGATTATTGTCTCGTACATTTTCAGCTTGCCCTCGCTCTGCTCCACCATTTCCTTTGGCACGTCCGGCGCGCCGAGCATTTGGAACACGCCCTTCAAGGGCCCCATTTTCTTGGCAGCCTTGAGCTGGTCGTAGAACATCTTGATTGTGAATTTTTCCTCCATCAGCGCCTTTTCGTCTATCTTTGTCTCCGAGGCAACTTCCTTCACTTTTGCCATCAGGCTTTCCAAATCAGGGAAGCCCAGAAGCCTGCCCACGAACTTCTTGGAGTCAAATGGCTCCAGGTCGTCCTGCTTTTCGCCAGTGCCTATGTACGAGACTTTTGCGCCGCTTGCCGCTACTGCTGAGATGGCACCGCCGCCCTTTCCTGAGCCGTCCATCTTCGTGATGATGACGCCCGTGAGCCCTACGGCCTTGTTGAACTCTTCAGCCTGCCTCTTTGCAACCTGGCCTATGTCTGCATTGATGACCAGCAGCTTCTCGTCTGCCACAAATACCTTGGCAATTGCCTTGAGCTCATCGCTCAGCTCGCCGTCAAAGGCACTCCTGCCTGCAGAATCGAGTATGAGAACATCTTCCTTTGCAGACTCAAGAGCATCGCGCGCTATTTTCGCAGCATCTTTCTCGCCCTTCTTGCCGTAGAATTTGGCATCTGCCCTTTCAGCAACCTGCTGCAATTGCTCGTAGGCTGCAGGCCTCATTGTGTCGCAGCAGATTACGCCTACGCTGAGGCCTTTTTTCTTGAACATGCGCGCAAGCTTGCCTGCTGTTGTAGTTTTGCCTGAGCCGAAAAGACCGAGAAGCAGTATTTTTTGTTTTTGGATTTTGGGTATGTGCTGCTCGCCCATCAAGCCGGAAAGCTCCTCGTAAACTACCTTCACAACATGCTCGCGCCCGCCTATGCCCTTGAGCGCCTTTTCGTCCAGCGCCCGCTTTTCGATTCTCTTGCTCAGCTCGCTGACTAATGCTACATTAACATCTCCACTAATCAAAACGCGCTGTATTTCCTTTATTGTCTCGTGCACTGTGCGCTCGTCAACTAGAGCAGCGCCAGTCAGCTTTTTCAAGGCCCTGCGAAGGCCGGAACCAAGATCCATAAGTAATCATTCCACGTGGTCGGCAATTAGGAGAATGTCCTC
>JBAZVU010000059.1:0-5348 GCA_041660725.1 Candidatus Micrarchaeia archaeon
TGTACTCAATCGTGATGTTCAATGGAACTCCGGACAGGAAGCGGATGCCATTGGTTCCGGCAGTTATGTTGTTGCGCGAGAGTGTGATGTTGAGCCCGCCGCTGAGCGCGATTCCGCCTACAGTGCCGCCGACGCCTGTAGAGTTGATGAAATTGGAGTCGACAATATCAAAAGCAGAGTTTTGCAAGTATATGGGGGAGGACGCGCTGGTGCTGATGATGGGGTTGTTCGTGATGTTGGTGTAGTTCGCAGCAGTAAAGTCTATTCCGGAACTCACGCGGGTGAAGAGGGTGTTGTTCGCTATTGTGCCGTAGTCTGAGGAATCTATAGATATGCAGTAGGGGTTTGCGCCGGTCGTGCCCGAGTCTATTGTATTGTTGTGTATCAGGAAGTTGTAGCTGTCAGTTGTTATTTGCACTGCAGGGTAGCCGTTGACAAACAGGGTGTTGTTGCCCAGCGTCAGGAGGGTTGAGCTGGTGGCGTAGACGCCGGAGTAGGTGGTGTTGGCCCAGCTGTTGCGCAGGGTAACATTGTCTGCAGCAGCTGCATATACGCCTGCAGCAGTGGAACCGGTTGTGTTGATTATTGCCCGTTCAACCAGCACATCCTCGGAGCGCGAGTCGGCATAGACGCCCCTGCCGCCGATTACAAATGAGTTGTTTGTTATGTTCAGGCCTGTTGAGAGGTTGCGGACCCAGAAGCCGTGGCTGGTGCTTCCGAGGCTGTAGAGAGTGTTGTTGTAGAGCGTGACTATGTTTGAGCGGTTCACGAGCACTGCCGCGGAAGTGCCTGATGAGTTCAGCTTCTCAAAGTAGCAGTTCTTCACCATTACGTTGTTGGAGCTGTTCACGAGTATGCCCCAGCTGTTGGAAAGCGCAGTGCCGTAGGTTATTGTGTAGCCTGCGCAGTCCAGCGTGATGCTGCTGCCGTTTATCACAAGGCACGTGCCGCCTGATGTCATGGACTTCTCAAGCGTAGTGCTCGAAGAAATGTAGGAGCCGCAGTCGGTCGTGGATTTCATGATGAGGCTTATTGTCTGGCTCCTGTCTACTGTTGCATTGGTGCTGTTGGTGTGGTAGCCAGTCTTGTTGCCGAAGAAGGTCCAGTTGCTGTAGGTAGTGTAGTTCTGCTGGCTGCTCAATGAGTAGGTGAAGGTGCCGTTGGCTGTGAATTCAGTGAAGAGCTGCGCAAAGATGTCGCCCGCGTCATTGGTTGTTGAGTTGAAGAGAGAGGTGCCGCCGAAGACTGGGGTGGAATTCACGCTTATGCCTGCTACGGGCGTGCTGCTTATGTCGTCAACAGTGAAGTTCAGGTACCACTGGGCTGTAATGTTGCTTGCAGGCAGCGAGGCGTCCGCATCCACCCATGAGATGCTGCTGCGGTCGAAGGTGGTGTTGATGATGCTGGTGTTGCCCGAGCCGTAGGCGTCGTGCGAGATGCCGGTTGCTATTGATGAGTTGATGATGCTGGTGCCGGTTGAGGCGCGCACAATGAGGGCGCTGGACAAGGAAAGGAGGGTGGAGTTCAGCACTGTTGTATTGGTGGAGCTGGAAAGCGAGAGGCCTGCCAGCGCGAAGATTGTGCCTCCTGAGGTGGAATTCAGCATCAGCAGGTATTGCGAGGAGAAGGCGTGCACTGCCGCAGCCGCATCGCTCCTTGCAGTTGAGTTCGTCATGTTGGTGTAATTGGAGTCAGTGAGCAGGATGCCGAAGGAGGTGTTGGACCAGGCGAGCGTGTTGCTTATTTGGGCCAGCACAGTGGAGTTGAGCGAGAGGGCCGGCTTGGTGATGTTGAATAGGCTGTTGTTGAGCAGGTATGTGCGGTTGCTGCTGTTGAGCCAGATGCCGTAGGTGGAGTTGAAGACTGTGTTGTTGGTGAGCGTGTTGTTGAGCGAGTTGTTCAGGAAGATGCCTGTTGCGAATGTGCGGAAGGTGCAGTTGTGCACCTTCACGCGGTCGTAGTTGCTTACTGCGCCGTAGCCAGTGCCGTCCCCGTATATTGAGTAGCCCTTGCAGTCGAGCGTCAGGTCTGTTCCGCCGAATATCACGCACGTGCCGCTGCTGCTTATGTCGCCGGTGAGTATGGAGTTCTGCGTGATGGGGGTGCCGCACGCGGCAGTGACTGGCGGGGGCTCCACCCATATCATGCTCAGGCTGCTGAGGCGCACGTAGCCAGTTGCTCCTGAGGCGCGGAAGCCCAGGTGGCTCGTGTTGGCGATGCCGGAAGCCCAGGTCACATTGGCCTGCGTGAGGAAGTTGGGCATGTCGGACAGGTTGGCAGGGTCGAACGTCTCGTTGGACAGCTCAGAAACGCCGGGCAGCGGGTTGGGGCTGTTGTGCCACAACGCGTACGAAGGCACTATTGTTGCAGCGCTCACGAAGCCGCTCTCGCTGCCGAGAACCCAGTAGCGCGTGGTGGCTGCACCGGAGGAGGGAGTGAGGGTAATGTTGACGCGGTCAACTAGGGCAGTGCTGCTGGATGCGATGGCGTCAGTGCGGTTGCCTGCCCAGCTGTAGTTCATCGGGCTGAGGTTGAGTATTGTGAGGTAGGTGTGGTTGACAGTGCCGTTGCCCATGAACTGCAGTATGATCGTGTGCGTGCCGGCTGCAAGGAAGGAGGTGTTCTGGCTGCCGAAGGAGCGGTAGCTCGTCGGGTCCTGCTGGACCAGGGACATGTTGCTTATCACTACATTGTCTATGAGCATCTGCGCCCTTCCGGATTGCGTGGCGTTGGAGGCGTTGCGCATTGCAGTGCCGATTATGGTGTAGTTGCCGCCGCCTGCAGGCACTGTCAGGACATAGGTGAGGTCATTCCTGTAGACGAACGCGCTGCCTGCAGGCTTCTGGCTCACATTCTGCACGTGTATGAAGTTGCCGTTGTTCGTGAGGTTCATTACCGTAATCCTGGCATTGCGCAAGCTCACCACCGCGCCTGCCTCGCTCTTGTAGGAGAGCGCGGCCATGTACGGGTTGCTGTCGCTTATGCACGTGACAAAGTGCGTCGCGAAAGGCTCCCACCTGCTGACAATATTGGACTCCCATGCTGCAGTGCCGTTGTCAATTGTGTTGGGGTTGAGCGTGCCTGCGGAGATGTCCGCAAAGCTCAGGCGCACGAGCACGTCGGCTGAGGTGGTGGTGTTGCCCTCAGCTGTTGCCATCACCAGGAAGCAGTTGCCCGCGCCTGGCTGGAACGTGAAGTTGACGGCCTCCATGAAAGTGGTGGAAGCGGTGAACAGGAAGCTCTTCCACGTCGCGGTCTCATTGAAGTAGAAGCCCGGCGAGTAGGGGGTGGTCGGTACACTTGGAAGATAGACTGTGGCAGAGCGCGTGGTGGCATTGATGGTGCCGTTGGTGTAATTGGAAGTGTAGCCGCTCTTGCTCACGTTGAATGTGAAGTTGTTGAATGATGTGAGGCCGCTGCCTGTCATGAAGCCCTCGCGCACGCGCGCCCAGTCAGTGTAGCCCGTTGCATCAGTGGTGGTGTAATTGACCTGCGTGAAGGTGCTGTTGGTAATGTTCACTGCCGCGCCGCTTATTGCAGCCCCGGCATAGTCAAGGACCTGGGCGCGCGCATACCAGTCGAGCATCAGGTTGTCGAAGCTCAGCGCGTCAATGCTGGTGTTGTATATGTCGAAAGTGGTGTTGGCCATGGTGTTGTTCTGCACGCCGTTCGTGACAACCACCTGCGAGCCGGAGATGGCACTGGAGACGCTGGAGTTCATCACGAGGTTGCTGCCAGAGCGCCTGAACCAGATGCCGTGCGAGGACGTGCTGGACACCGTGACATTGTAGAACTCGTTGAAGTCGTTTGCGGAGCTGACAAGGTAGATGCCGAAGCTGTTGTTCACTATTGTGGAGTTGTAGAAGCGGTTGTACTTGGCAGTGCTCGTGCCTATGCCCGCTGTTGTCGAGCCGAGCGAGTGGCCGTAGACTGTTGCATTGGAAATGCTGTTGTTGTTCGATGTCACCAGGTATATGCCGGGCGCGCCTGTCTGCGTGCGGTCGTTCAGGCCCACTGTGAGGTTCTGGAATGTGTTGTTGTCGCTGTTCTGCACGTAGATGCCAGAGAGCGAGTTGTTGATTGCGCTCGCATTGGCTATTGTGTTGTTGTAGGAGCTCAGCACCATTATGCCGTAGCCGGAGTTGTTCACAGCAGTGATGTTGCCGAAGTAGGAGCTGTTGGTGAAGTTGATTACATAGCCCGCCTTGGACGTGAGGCCGTCCACATAGGCTCCGAACATGGAGACATTGGTGCAGTTGAAGATGTTGAAGCCAGAGTCTGCAGTGCCCACCACGTAGTTGCTCCAGAGCGTGGCGTTGGGGCTGTTGTTCAGGAAGAACTCGCCCAAGCCTGACTTTAAGGACCCGTCCATTGTGGAGTCGAGCAGCACGGTGTTGTTCACAAGCGTGGCATTCTTGGTTGACTGGATGTAGAAGCGGCTGTACATGGGGGAGATGCTGGAGACAAGGGTGCGCGTGGTGCTGCGCTCTATGCGCACCATCTCGGAGCTGAAGATGCAGAAGTCGCAGCCCGTGAAGCCGCCTATTATGGTGTTGTTGACCTTGAGGTCCGATGTGTTCTCGGCATACAGGCCCAGAGCCCCGCCCTTGCCCACGCTGGCAAGGAGAGTTGAGTTGTCCACGAAGAGGCGTGGGGAGTTTGCGGCGCGTATTGCAGGCCCGTTGGAAGTGGCGCTGACGTTCTTCACCTGGCAGTCACTGGATACGTTGAAGAGTATCGCGAACTTGCTGCTTGTGAAAGATGCGTTGTAAATGCTCACGCTGTTCGTGCGGTTCATGTATATGCCAGTGGTGCCAACTGCCTCATTGCCCGCATTGCTGAAGGAGCCGTTGATTACGAAGAAGGTGGGGTTGCCGACAACTGAAACTCCTGAATACCTTGGAGTGAAGAGCACCTGGTACTCAAAGCCCGTGATGTTGCAGTTCGTAATGTTCACGTTCGCGCTGCCGTTCACCAGTATGCCCGCGCCCACTGCCGAGCCGCTTATGGAGTAGCCGCGGCAGTTGAAGGTGAGGCCGCTGGCATTGATGATGTAGCATGTGCCGCTCGAGCTGACGCTTGAGTTCATCGAGTAGTTGCCGTTGATTACGCCGCAAGCAGTTCCTCCATTGTAGGTAACCGTGAGGTTGGGCGTATTGGATGGCGTGCCGCCCTCCGATGTGCTGAAGGACTGGTCGCTGTCAGTGCCGCTCTCGCTGTCGCGCTTGAGCATCACGCCAAAGTTCTGCTTTGTGCCGTCCTGCCATGCACTCACGAGGTTGGTGATGTTGAATACATAGCGGGCGAGAGTGTTGCCGTCGACTATGGTGGTGTTCTCGGCTGTTGCG
>JBAZVU010000059.1:5364-6722 GCA_041660725.1 Candidatus Micrarchaeia archaeon
AGAACGCGCTGTTGTTCGTCCAGCTTGCATTGTCCTCGTTCCAGCTTGCCGTTATCTGAGTTGCCGCGACCAGCACGGATGCGGAGAGCGTGTCCCGCTCAAGGTTGACTGAAAGGTTGGCCGAGGCTATCGCAGTGCCCGCAGGTATTGGCGTGAGGTTGAACCTGAGCATGCTGCGCGCAGTGTAGCCAGGCATGCCGGCCCACGCGCAGGGCGGGTTGGCCTGGCACTCCCCCTCGGTTAGATACGTCTCGCAGTTGAAGGGCGGGCCTGGCGGCATGCAGCTTCCTGTTGTCGCGATGTAGCTCACGAGCATTGCAGAATCCTGCCCGAAGTTCTGGTCAGGCGTGTCGTCCCGTATGTGGGTGTCGTCAGAGCCGGCGTCAGATGTGTTGAGCGTTATCGTGGGGTCTATTGTGACCGGGTAGGCGCGCCCGGGGTCGCTGAGCCATGCGGTATCAGGGGCGATTGTGAGTGCATAGCCTGCGCCCTTGCGCACTATGTTCATGCTGAACTTCGTGCTGATGGAGCCCTGCGAGTCAGCTGCAAAGGGCTTTGAGATTATGAATGAGCCTGCGCCTGTTGACAGGTCTATGAGCACATAGGAGCCGTCTTTCAGGCGCTTGGGCTCAAGGCCCTGCAATGAGAGTGTGAAGTCAAAGCGCCTGCGCACGCTTGCATTTGCCAGAACTATCCGTTCCTTCACGCCTGTTTGCGTGACGGTGTATGTTATGTCAACGCCGTCGTCCGCGCCGGAATACTGCAGGGTGCTGCCGCTTATTTCAGTTGCAGCCTCCTTGCTGTTGTCAAGCGAGAAGGAGACTGATGTTGCACCCGCCTTCAGCTCTGTGAGAGCCTGGCTGGAGTTGTCGGAGAAGAAGGTCTTGAACCTGTTGCATTCTGCGCCGTATGCATAGCCCGGCTCGCTTGCCTGCGTGATGCTGGTGTCTATTGTGTACCAGTTGCCGTCATCGCCAACATACTGCACTGGCACCGGGAAGAGCACTGCCTGCTGCCTGCCATCGGGCAGCTCGTACTTGCGCGAGAAAGGAGTGCGCTCGCGCACAATCTCATCCTCGCCCGGCTCCACTAATTGCGGCTGCTTGCGCGGGGGCGCAACTGCCTTGCGGCCTTGCTCCACTGGGGCAGTAGTTGCATTTGTGAAGTTGAACTCTGGTGGCAATGTGGCATTGGTTGCATTCGTGAGGTTCAGGGAGATGTTGAGCGCAGGAGGAAGAGTGAAGTTGAGTTCTGGCGGGGTCATGTTGGAAATGTTCAGCTCGCCGGGGAGCGTGAAGTTCGTCCCATTAGTGGCATTGAACGTCTCGTTTAGCGCCGGAAGTTCAACAGGAGCGCCC
>JBAZVU010000060.1:0-6678 GCA_041660725.1 Candidatus Micrarchaeia archaeon
TCAGATGCAAGAATGTAAATTGCAAAGCCTGGCGGCGCGTGCCTGAGCTGGTCTATGTGCAGGCGCTCTGGAGGCGCCATGTCCTGGCGCAGAAGGCTTGAGAGAGAGGATTCAAAGTCTGCCATTGCCTTGGGCTGCTGCCTGCCTGTGCGCAGGAGCACCACGCGCGAAGGCACCGGGAAGGAATAGGCAGAAATCGTGGCATTGAGCTGGCGCATGCCGGATGCCTCTGATTTGAATGATGCAAGTGCAATGGACAGGTTCTCGAGCCCATAGGGCACAATGGCGCTGTAGACAGGAGAAAGCACAAAGCTGGCCGCAGCAGGCTGCGCTGGCTGGAGAAGGGCAGGCGAACTGGCAAGGGACATTATCCATATGGCGAAGGCCACGAAAAGAAGCACCAGCAGCCCGCCGGCTATGAGCAGTGCCTTGAATACATAAGGCGGAAGCGTGATTTTCTGGGATGCATCTGCAGAAGCTGCTGCACGGCCTTTGGACTGCGAGCCGGGCTGCCTGATTGTCTGGATGCCGGATGTTACAAGCTTCCTTACAAGGTCAATGCCCTCGAGCTTTTGCTGGGGCTTGAACTCCCGCAAGTACTTGAAGCGCTTGCGCGATGTGAAGACAAAGGAATTTTTCGCTATCTTCAGCCCCATGATGCCGGAGCCGGTTTTCCTTGCCGCGGAGGGCGGCTGGGCTTTTCGTTCAACCATCTGAGGAACCCCCTTACTCCCGCGCCTTCAGAAGCCCGCTTTGCACCATCTTATTGAGGACCTCCTCCACGCGCTGCTCTGGCGCCTTGTGCACCCTTGAAAACTCGCCCACATTTATCTCGTTGTTGTGCTCCTCGAGCCATTCCTGTATCTTGAGCATCATTACCTCGTCGCTGTAGGCCTCCAGCTCGCGCACGCGTATCACAAGCGCGTCATTGCGGTTCTTCAGCTCCAAATTGTCAATGCCGAACCTGTCGTTGGATGCCTGAAGGCTGGAAAGCTTCTTCTTCAGCAGCGTGTGCTCGTTCTTCAGCGAGTCATACATTGCATAGAGATCGTCGTAGCTGCCCGAGACGTATTCAACCAAATCCTTGAGCGACGCCTCTATCACCTGCAGCAGCTGCACGTAATCAACATCATAGGAGTCTTCGAGCAGCGAGGCGAGGTTGATGAAGTAGCGCAGGATGGCCACCCGCCTCTTGCTCGGGCTCATGCCCGGCGAGATGGTGTAGAGTATCTCAATGTTGTCAGGCCGCAGGTGGACCATTGAGAAGAGGTACGGGTTCTTTGCAATGTCCCTGCTCTCCACATGGAGGAGCACGAGTGCATCGCCGTCTGGAACAAGCTCCAGGAACTGCAGGGGCGCAAGGGAGGTTGACACTACGCTCAGCTGCGCCTTCCTCTTCGCGCCTATCTTGAAACCGTCAACATTCGGTTCCTTTATTTCATGCCTGGGTGCCTGCGCCAAATCCTCAACCTCTCATTTCGACTTGCTTTTCGGAGTGTAGCTGAACAGTGAAAGTGCTGCCACGAAAAGGCCCAGCACCATGGATATTAGGAAGCCCGCAAGCGTGCGGGTAAGGAGCGTGAATACTACCAGCAGGAGCAGCCCGCCGCCGCCGTAGAGCGCAAGCTTCTTCTCGAAGTCCGCGCGCTTTGCATCCTGCTTCTCGGCGCAACTGCTGCACACAACGAGCCTGTTATTCGCGGCAATGTGGAAGGCACGCTTGATTGCGCGTATCCCGCGTATGACTGCATCGTCCTGCACGGGCGTTCCGCTCTTTTCCTGCTTGCATACTATGCAGACGCTGGTGTTTTTCAGGTTGGCCGTTGCAGCCCGGTCAGCTTCCTTTTGCACGTCTGATTTCTTTGCCATGTTATCACTCCGAAAGAACGACTTCAGTTATGTCCTTGTCCTCCATGCCGAGCTTCTTGAAGTCAGCCTTGGAGAAGATGCTTATTATTGTTGAGTCATCTATGCCGATGTCCTTCAGGAAGCCCGTAACATTGGAGCGCGCGAGGCCGTAGCGCTCCAGCAGTATGGTGAATGACACCACGTCCATGTGCCTGTTCTTCTTGTCGAAGAGCGAGGTCATTTCCTCTATGCGGACGTCGTCGAGGCCGAACACGCGCAGCCTGCGCTTGAGCTCGTTCTTCTCGAATGAGTATGTTTTCGCCACGTCCACCATCCTCCGCTGCTCTTCGGTCAGCACGTCCTCGACATCGAGGAAGTATTCCTGCATCGGCTCCTCGCCCTCCACCTTCTCAACTATGAACGTCTCGGAGAACTTTGAGGCAGTCTGGAAAGCCATGTTGATTGCCGCCTGCCCCACGCCGAACTTGCTTATCTCGTTGCGCATGAAGGGGCTGAAGCCCAGTGTCGACTGCATGTAATCCAGGTAGCGCTCGAACTTGATGCGGAAGATGAATGTTGTGCCAACGTTCGAGAAGATTGCCTCGCTCACGTCTGTGGGGTTCTGCGATGCCACTATGAGCCCGAACTGGTACTTCCTGCCTTCGCGCACTATTGAAACTGCGTCGCTCTCGTCATCCTTTGCAATCTTCCATGCCTCGTCCAGCACCACGAAGAGCTTCAGGCCCTTCTTGGGAGTCCAGCCCTCCTCGCGCATCTTTTCCTTGATGAACTGCAGGATGGACAGGCCTGCAAGCGAGCGGAAAACTTCATCAGGCAGGTCAATGTCAACCAGGCCTGCTCGCGTGAATTCCTCAAGGTCGATGGTGCTCTGCTCTGCGAAGAAGTCCTCGCCCTAGCGCGTGAAATTCTTCAGGCGGTAAATGGCATTCTCCAGCTCTGCGGGGAACTCATATGTGCCGCTGTCCAGCTTGTCCTGCAAGATCCTGACAACATCCCTCAATGTCGGGGGGCGGAGCTGGTTTCCAAGAGAATCCTTTTGCAGCTTGTCCGCGAGCTTGAAGCCCGAGCTGATATAAGACTGCTCAATTGCCTGCTCTGTCAGCCTGCGCTGCTCTGGATACTGCTTGAGGTCTGTCAGGATTTCAAGGGTGCGCACAACCTGCTTTATGCGGTCTATTGGCTTCATGCCGGCAGTGTCGAGAAGGTTGATGTACGAGCCCTTGCCCAGCGAAATGACCTTGCCGCCGGTCTGCTTCACCCAATCCTTGTACTCTCCTGCCCAGTCAAGTATGATTGCATTCGTGCCCCACACCAGCGCAGCGCGCGTGAGGAAGGTCTTGACAAGATAGGATTTTCCGGAGCCCGTGATTCCCACTACTGCAATGTGCGGGTTCGTGAGCGTGTCAAATGTCCAGCTGAAGGGTATGTGGAATATTTTCGTGTGGCCTATGTATACAGAGTTACCGGGGTCGTTGATGAGGAACTCCTCGGGCGGCTCGGGCGGCCTTGTGAAAATGTTGCGCTTAGCAAGGTCGCGGTTGTAGACCTCGAATATTTTCAGGTTGCCCATTCCACTACCCCATAACTGCCGCCCAAACTGCCTCAGTTCCGCCTTTCCCGTATCCGATTACCTCAGGGAAGTCTCCATTTCCGCCTGCGTGGGCGGGAGGAACAGCTCCCAGTCATAGCAGCGCCGCATCTCCTCGCCAGTGAGCAGCACTACTTCAGTATTGAGCGCGTTCCCGATAGTTGCCTTCAGCTCATTGGCCTGGTTGCGCGCAGCAGCCAGGGCCGACTCCTTGGTCACGCCCGTCGCAGTCGTCATCACGTAGGAAATCACGCCCATGGGCTTCACGCCGCTGGCTATCCTGCCAAGCATGCTGTCATACATGGTTACCTCGCGCTCGTACCTGTCGACCTTCAGCACGTCCGGCTCCGGCTTGTCCCGCTCGCGCGAAAGCCGCAGCTGCCCCTCGGCCCTCTTGGTCTCAATGCGCTCGCGGTACTGCTTCATGTCCTTCACGTAAACCATCATGGAGAATTTCGTTACGTATTTCACGCTCGAGATTGCGCGCTCGAAATATTCGGTGTATGCGACATTCTCCTCGGGCGTCTTCTCGCTGGCTGACTCGTAGATGCGCACGAGCAGGTACATGGAGGCATAATACATGTCGCCAATCTTCTTGATGATGGCCTCCTGGCCCGGAGGGAGCTCGTAGCCCGCGTCATGCACCTCCACTATGCGCGCAAAGCGCGTGAGCAGCGGTATGAGTATGTAGCCGTACTTGTAAATGGCTCCGGAAAGCGCTATCATTAGGGCCGCGACAGCCATGAACAGGAACTTGAGCTCGCCCTGCGTGTTGAGGCCCAGCACAAGAACGAAAATGCCAGCAACAATGGTGACATAGGCGTAAATTTGGTCAGTCATCTTGAGTTCCGCCATTGTAAACTACCTCTCGCGGCACGCATTCTGGCTTCTGTGCTATCGAATGAGCGGTATTTAAACCTTTACAGGAAAAGCCGCGGAATTGACGGCGGAAGAAGCCGGAAGAAAACTAGAGGAGCGGGCGGCAATTGGCAGGTCGCAGGAGCAGCAGGAAGCTACATTAGCGGGCGCAGGATTGAGGGCAGGAGTATGAAGCCCATCAGGTGGGTGCGCCTCACGCCAAGAATTGGCGGCAGGATGCCAATGAAAGACGCCACCGCAGCAACTGCAAGCCCGTTCGCGCCTTCTGACAGCACAATGAGGCAGAGCAGGTAGGCGAGCACCAGGGAATTCAGCTTCATCGAATCAACTGACTGCAGAAGGGGCACGAGGCGCCTGGACAGGAAGAGGAGAAGGATTGCTGCAAGGGCAGTTGAAACCAGCATTGCAAAAGCCAGTGCATAAACCCAGTCTGCCGAGAATGCGCCAACGAACTTCCCGGCTATTGCAAGAGTGCCTGCGCGCGCCTTGCCAGTTGTAAGCAGGGCAGAGAGGCCAAAAACAAGGTGCGAGGCTGAAATCGAGGAGGCGAGCGCAAGAAAGCGCATGGGATTCATGTAGGTGAAGATGGAGGCAAGCACTGCAAGCTGTGCTGCTGAGGAAAGGCCTGGCAGCAAATCTGCAAAGCCGCCCAGCAGGACGCCTATGAGAATTACAGGCAGCAGGGACAGGGGCACGCTGCGGCTGTCATTCTGCACGGGAACCTGCTCATGGCTGCTCATGCTCAGGGCGAGCCCGCTTATTGCAAAAAGGCCTGCGAACGAGGGGAAAAGAGGCTCGCGCACTATTGGCAGGGTGAAGACAATGAGGCCGAGCACGCCTGCAAGCAGGAAGCAGGCAAGTGCGCCTGCAATTTTCACTGCCTTTTTCTCGCTCAGGAGAAGCGCGAGGCATATTGCAAGCAGGAGGTAGGGCACGTAAGGGGACACAAAAGAATAGGCCAGCGGGAAGATTGTGAAGGAAAGCGGGAGAAGGAGAAGTGCAAATGCAGTTGAGGCGACAAGTGCAAAGCAGCAGATGCGCAGCGCAAGCATGCCCTTGCCTTCCATCAGCATCCGGTGGCCGGGCAGCACTGAAATGACTGTTGTCGCATCCGGCACGTAAAGGAAGATGGCGCGGAACATTTCGAACACGCCGGCGGAGGCAGCGAGCGAGAGGATGATGAAGGGAAGGGAAGAGTCAGGAAGGCCGATGTTGGCCAGCACTGCTGAAAGGGTGTTTGGGTGCAGGCCCGGCACCAGGCCTGCAAAGAGGCCCAGAAGAATGCCAATTATGAGTGCAGCCAGAAGTTGCAGCATTTTTCCACTTCAAATGAATTCCATTGCCTTCGCACCAGCCTCATATGAATTCCACGCCATCAGGCCCAACTGGCACAAGCTCGCGCTCGCCCTTGTACTCCTGCACCCTGCCCCTTACCACGATGCGGTTCCCGCCCTTCAGCAAGTAGGGGTTGAGGCGCAGCCCATCTGATGCAGAGGAAGGCACGAACACTGTTGTGCATACCGAGAACTCGCAGAGCGTGATGAGCAGGCTGCCTGATTTTGACGAGATGCTGCGTATGGAGCCAACTACTTCCACAAATGAGTTCTCAGGCTGGCTTGCAAGCTCGGCCATTGCAATCTGCCTGGGCTGTATTTGCTACCCGAAATGGAAAAGGAAAATAAGGCCTAGCACCGCCACTGCCGCGGCGAGCAGGGCAATGTTCTTTTCGCCGAGTTCTGCATGGGCCATCATCAAGGTGAGCTGCCCTTCACTGCTGCCTCGAGCAGCTTGAGCGTGAGCTCCACATCCTTTGCGCTTGCTATTGAAACGTTGGAGTGTATGTAGCGCGTCGGCACGCCTATTGATATGGACGGGATGCCTGCGCGCACATTGTGCACTTCAGTTGCATCAGTGAATCCGCCTTCAACTGCCTCTAGCTGGTATGGAACTTTGGCGCGCTTGCATGCGTCCAGGAGCCAGCGCACAAGGCGCCTGTCCGATATGTTGCCTGAGCCCCTTCCTTCCAGCAGAACTATTGAGGGCCCCTTGCCCAGGGACATCTCAACATGCTCTGATGAGCCCTCGGGGTGGTCGTTGGCAACAGTGGTGTCCACAGCAACAAAATAGTCAGGCTCCTCTGCATACGCGCTTATGCGCGCGCCCTTGCCCATCCACGAAACTTCCTCCTGCACTGAGCCGAGCAAAAGCAGGTTGAGGTTCGAGTGCTTGAGCTTCTTGGCCAGCTCCAGCAGAAGATAGCAGCCAATGCGGTTGTCCAGTGCCTTGCCCGAGAACCTGTCGCCTGCAAGGCGAGTGAATGGCGAGGAGAAGGAAATGGGGTC
>JBAZVU010000061.1:0-6662 GCA_041660725.1 Candidatus Micrarchaeia archaeon
AAAAAGTCTAGTCCTTCCAGGTCTTCCACTTCGGCCCGTGCTTCCACATCTTCTCAAGGTCCAGCTTGTCCTTGAACGTGTCGAGGCAGTGCCAGAAGCCGTCGTACTCGTAGAGCATGAGCTGCCCGTCGCGCACAAGCCTTTCAAAAGGCTCGGCTTCCAGCACGTCGTTGTCCCCGAGATAGGAGAAGAACTTGGTGCTGAACACAAAGAAGCCGCCGTTTATCCTGTCCTCTAGGATGGGCTTTTCCACAAACTCCTGCACGCGCCCAGTCTCATCGGACACCACCTTGCCGTACTTAGACCAGGGGTGCACGCCAGTCATAGTGGCTATGGCGCCTTTCTTGAGGTGGAATTTCACTGTGTCGCGCAT
Organism: Candidatus Micrarchaeia archaeon; assembly: GCA_041660725.1. Lineage (GTDB taxonomy): Archaea > Micrarchaeota > Micrarchaeia > Burarchaeales > Burarchaeaceae > JBAZVU01. Next base: position 374 of record JBAZVU010000061.1, read on the forward strand.
GTCGATGTCGCTCACCCCGTCTCCGTATGTTGCGAGGAAGTGGTCGCCGTCTATGTATTGCTGGATGCGCCTTATGCGCCCGCCGCTGTTGGTCGTCTCGCCAGTGTCCGCAAATATGATGTTCCAGTGCTCAGGATTGTTCTTCTCGAAGTATTCCTTGATCATGTTGCCCTTGTAGCCTAGGCAGAGCACGAAGTCAGTGTAGCCGCGCGTGGCGTAGAGCTTCATTATGTGCCAGAGTATGGGCTTGCCGCCTACCTCGACAAGTGGCTTTGGCTTAATCTCCGTCTCCTCGCGCAGGCGCGTGCCCATTCCGCCGCAGAGTATGACGACTTTTGGTTTCCAGCCCATGATGAAACATCTCTCATAAACAATTAAAATTGCAGCGAGCACTCGCGAGCAAATTATGGGGTTTTGAAAGGGGCGCGGCCCCTTCAGATGCGGCGGCCGGGATTTGAACCCGGGTCTTAGGCTATTTCCAGCTTTTCTTTCCCGTTTTCTTTTCCGAGGTTTTCTTTCCCAAAGAAAAGCTCTGGGAAGCCCATGTCCTACCAGGCTGGACTACTGCCGCGAAAGAAACCTACGGTTTCTTTCAGACTTCCCCAATCTGAATTGCACCTCTAAAGATATTTATACTAGAAGCCGATAACAGCAGTGCATGCCGGGAAACAAGGACATTTTTTCGGATGCCGCCTCGAATGCGGGGCAAAGGATGGTTTCTAGCGCTATTTTTGCATTCAACGCCAACGTGGACCTGATAAAGCACACAGACGCAAAGGGCGCGCTGGAAATTGCGAAAAAGGCGGGCATTCCAAAGCTTGCCGACTGCGTGAAAAACGGGCAGGGCGCAGAGGAAATAGTGGACAGGTACGCGCTGCAGAAGCTCATGGCATTTGGCTATGACGAGCAGCGCGCAGGCGGGCAGGCTGGCAACATGGCAAATGCCGCTGCATCAATGGGCATGCGCGCCTACATGCACACCAGCGTGGTGAGCCGCGACATTGCAAAGCACCTGTGCGCTGGCGTGATGGTGCCGTCGCCATTCTGCTTCCAGAAGGCAGAGGAGATAATGAGCGACGGCGAGGTGCCAATTCATTTTGTTGTTGATTTCGGAACTGACAGGTACATTGCATCCTACGACATGCACAACACGCACATGCTCATCAACAGGAACTTCAAGAGGTGTGCCGAGCACGAGATAAGGGTTGTGGACCGCGCTGTGATTGGCGGGTTCCACCTGCTGGACATACCAGAGCCCCGCGGAAGGGTTGAGGAAGTGAAGGTCATGGTAAAGAGGTGGAAGGCATCGAACAGGCGCCTGAAAGTGCACCTGGAGCTCGGAGACTTCCAGAAGCCCCGCGTGCTCCCCTCGGTTTTTGAAACCCTGGCGCCGCACTGCGACAGCGTGGGCATGAATGAGCTGGAGGCAAGGCAGGCTGTTGAAGTGCTGGGCAAGAAGTGGAAGGGCGAGGCAGCCGCCATGGACCTGCTTCTGGGCGTGTGCAAGAGCGTTGTGCTCCACACTGCCAGGTATGCTGCTGTTGCAGGCGAGGATGCTGATGGCGCGGAGAAGCGGCTGGCGCTCGGCCATTTGATGGCTTCTTTTGCAGCAGGAAATGGAAGGGCGCCCACTGGGGGCGAGCTGGCGAAGATGAAGGCAGCGCCAGTGCAGGTGAAGCCCGAGGAGAGGAAGAAGTTCGGCAAGGGAATTGCATTTGTCCCGGCCCTGCGCACAGGGGAGGAAAGGACAAAGCTCGGGCTTGGCGACAGCTTCTCAGTCGGCTACTTCTGCTCGAAGCAGGAATGAGTTTTTAATCCTTTACCAACCTAAGCAAAGCATGGCCTCAAGCTCGAAAAAGGGGCAGGTTTCAATTGAACTAATTATCATAATAGCCGCAGTGCTGGCAGTTGCGCTCATACTCGTAACCCAGCTGCAGAAAACGGCAAGCACTGGCAGCGACATCATGGGAAAGGAGAGCAATAGCACGCTTGACAAGGTTGCCACGATGATAGACTGCACGCCCCAGACTGAAGCAAGGGACTGCCCGAGCGATTACCTGTGCAATTCCAATGGCAAGTGCGAAAGAAAATCATGATGACTGGTTTTAACAGGCAGGAGCAGGCGAGGGGCCAGGTATCTTTGGAGTTCCTAGTGCTATTTGCAGCCTTCCTTGCTTTTCTCGGCATCTGGCTGGGAGTGATTGCAAGGACTGGCGAGGGAGTGCAGGCTGGCGTGGAAGCTGCGGATTTGCAGGCTACGGGCGCAAGGCTTGCCAGTGCGCTGGATTCTGCGTGCCTGATGGGCGATGGCAATGTGAGGATAGTGGAGGCGCAGCTTGCGGGCGCTGCGCAGGTTGAGGTACGGGGAGACAGGCTTTTCCTGATTGGCGAAAAAGGGGCAGTGCGGCAGGAGCTGAAGTGCGATGCTGGCACTGCGCTGTTTGAGCTGCAGAACGGGCAGAAGGTCGAGGTAAGGCGGGAAGCAGGCGCCACCCTCATCGCACCCATGCCAATAAGTTAATAGCCAGCTGGCGGGCTCCGGGCACGCATCAATAAATTAATAGCACCCCCTAACCCCCTCATGGAAGGACTGGAGGAGAGGACTGTGGGGCTTACTGAATACATGCCCAGGGTGCCCTCTGCGACAAGGAGTGCCATGATGCTAATTGCGCTGGGCTTTTTGTTCGGAATTGCACTTGCATTCGTGAAAGGCATGTCTGCGCCGTTTTCCTTCCTTGAGTATGCTGGCGCGGGCATCTTTCTGGTGTCAATACCTGCATTCCTGAGCGCAATCACATGCATAGCTGCAAAGAGGCAGCTGAAATTCAGGCGGATGCTTTTCCTCTCGCTCGTGTGCGCAGGGCTGTATGCAATATTTTACCTGGCATCTGTGGCACTGGGAGGCGTGTATGCACAGAGCGCCAACTTCATACTGGTGGGCTACGGCCTCAGCTTCATTCTCTGGTATGCAATTGCAAAGCTCGCATTCCAGCTGCGCTATTCCGCATTCCTGTTCGCAATCCTGCAGCTGGCTTACAATGCGCTCTTCTTCTCGGCAAGCAAGGTGATAGGGCTTGGCAGCGACACTTTCGCCATAACGCTCAAGTTCTATTTTGTGAGCGGCATATTCCTGGTGGCTCTCTACGCAATTTTCTGGCTCGTGAATGCGCCAATCAAGAGGAACTTCGGCATAAGCGGCATTGACGCGCTCAGCATGTTCCTTGGGCAGTGGATAAGCAGCAGCAGCGACATTGAGGAGATGTTCGAGAGCGTTGGGCAGGATGTTGAGACAACTGCAGGCGTTGTTGTATTCGAGGGAAAGAAGGCTAGCACTGCATTTGTGGTGCCCAATGTGCATTTCGGGCCAATAGGCAATTTGGGCGGAAGCGAATTCCCGCGCCTGATTTCCAACATGATGGAGGCAAAGCGCAACATGAAAACGTTCGTGTTCCACGGCACTGCAACTCACGACTTCAACCCGGTGTCGAGCATGGAGGTTGAAAAGGTCTGGGAGGCGTGCGAAAGGGCGCTGAAGAGCATGAAGCTCGCGCCAGGCCGCGGAGACTTTGCAGTTGGCAAGGCAGGCAACAGCAGGGCGCACTGCCTGCGCCTCAATGACGCTGCATTTGTTGGCTTTACGCGTGCGCCAAGGACTACTGAGGATGTTGATTTCAGCGTGGGCATGGCAATTGGCGAGAGGATAAGGGCGCTTGGCGTCAGGACGCCAATAGTGTGCGATGCGCACAATGCGGAGATAGGGGAGATAATGAAGGTCGAGTCAGGCAATCCGATAGGCTTTGAGTACATGGATGCTGCTGAGGAGGCTGTTGGCAAGGCAACTGGCAGGAGCCTTCTGAAATTCGGAGCTGGCTTTGAGGCTTTCGCAGGCTTTGGCGAGGCAGGCGTTGGTGCAAATGGCCTGAGGTGCGCTGCATTTGACTTTGGCGGGAGCAAGAAATATTTGCTCATGCTGTTTGACGCGAATGGAATCACGCCCGGCTTCAGGCGCGAGCTCATTGGCATTGTTGAGAAGAAAACTGGCTATTCGTGCGAGCTCTATACAACTGACACGCACAGCATAAACGTAATCAGGGGCGTGCTGAACCCTGTTGGCGAGAAGCGCACAGAGGAGCTGATGGGGCTTTCGCTCAAGGCTGCGCTGGATGCAGTTGATGCTGTTGAGCCTGTGAAAGTGGGCGCGTCTGTTGAGAGGTTCGGCATAAAAGTGATAGGGCCGCGGCAGGCAAGCGAGTTCGTGGGCACTGTCAATTCAATAGTGGCAATTGCAAAGATTGCGGTGCCAGTAATGCTGATAGGCACTGTGCTGCTGGTGCTGTGGGCTGCGACGAAGATTTGAATTTAAATCCATTCGTCGAAAGCATCTCATGCGCATAGCCTTCTTCACAGACTCCTACCTGCCCCAGCGGGACGGCGTTGTTTCCACTATTGTGAACTTCAGAAAGGAGCTGGAGAAGGAGGGGCATGAGGTCTTCATTTTTGCAGCAGGCTCGCGCAAGGACAAGCGCGAAAACAGGGACGGGAAGGTATTCTACCACACTGCAATACCCTTCAGGCCCTATCCAGACTACAAGGTGGTGCTTTTCCCAGTGCGCTCGCTGGCAAAGGTGCGCTCGCTGAAGGTTGACCTGATACACACGCACAGCATGGCGGGCATGGGCGTTGCAGCCTATGCAGCTGCAAAGGCTCTTGGCAAGCCGCTTGTGGGCACATTCCACACCCTCCTGCCCGAGGCAACGCACTACATCAGCAGGCACAGGATGGTGCGCGGAATTGGAAAGCATTTGCTCTGGAACTATTTGAGGCTCTACTACAACAGGTGCAGCACGGTGATGGTGCCCAGCAAATGGATAGGCGGGCTCATTGCATCAAAGGGCATAAGGAATTCAGTTGTGGTGCCGCCGGGCATATACCCGGAAAAGTTTGCAAAAGGAAATGGAGAGGCATTCAGGGAGAAGTACGGGCTTGGCAAGGCGCCAGTCATAATGTACGTGGGCAGGGTGGCTGAGGAGAAGAATTTGGAGACGCTCATCAAGTCAGCAATTTTCGTGCTTGAGGAGATGCCAAGGGCGAAATTCGTGATAGTTGGCAAGGGGCCTGCGCAGAAAAATTATGCCGAGCTGGCAAGGCGCCAGGGAATCAGGCGCTCGTTCGTATTCACTGGCTTTGTGAAGGATGAGGAGCTGCCTGATGCCTACCATGCATGCGACGTGCTCGCATTCCCGTCCACTTTCGAGACACTGGGAATGGTTGCACTGGAGGCAATGGCATGCGGCAAGCCCGTTGCATCTGCTGATTACGGCCCGCTGCGCGAGGTGGTGCAGGAGGGCGTCAATGGCGGGCTGTTCAATGCCAGGAGCGCTGAGCAGTGCGCTGAGGCAATAGTGCGGGTTTATAAGGCACGGCGCAGATTTGCCCCCGCCTGCAGGAAAACTGCTGCTGAATATGCAGCTGGAAAGTCAGTGAGGAAGCTCGTGCAGGTTTATGAAAAGGCCCTGCGGCAAAAGGATGAAAAGCGGACGAGGTGGCATCTCCAATGATATCGGTCATCATACCTGCATTGAACGAGGAGGAAGGGGTTGAGAAGTGCCTGAAGAGCCTGCGCAAGCAGAAGTACGAGGGAAAGTACGAGATAATTCTTGTAGATGGCTTCAGCCGCGACAGGACAATCGAGATTGCAAGGCCGTATGTTGACAGGGTGCTGAAGAAGAAGGCGCATGGGCCTGCAGCAGCGCGCAATGAAGGCGCGGAGCACGCGAAATACCCGGTTCTGGCATTCATAGATGCTGACTGCGAGGCGGAGAAGGACTGGCTTGAAAGGATACAGCTTGCATTCACAAATGAAAACCTAATTGCAGCCGGCGGGGTGCTGAGGCCCCAGGCAGGCAGCCTGTTCGACAACATCGTGTTCAAGGTGAATTCTGACTGGTGGGTGAGGTTCAGCGCCATCTTCGGCATAATACAGCTCTACGGGAACAACTGCGCCTACCGCAAGGACATTTTCAAGAAGATGGATGGCTTCAACACCAAGATAAGCTTCTTCGAGGACACTGAGATGTCCATGCGCGCAAAGAAGATGGGCAAGGTCTGGATAAATCCAGACAAGATCGTGTATGCAAGCACGCGCAGGTTCAAGCAGAAGGGCTATCTCTCGGTTGCACTCATAAACATAAAGGCATTCCTCAGCTTCCTGCTGCATCTTCCGATAAAGACAAGGTATTTCGAGGACATACGGCACTAGGCATCAGCCATAGGGCCGCGATTTGAGGAA
>JBAZVU010000062.1:0-6604 GCA_041660725.1 Candidatus Micrarchaeia archaeon
TACTCCCCCGAAGCGCAGTTCGAAGTCCCGATTGCAGAGCCGGGGCAGGAGCAGCAGTTCATGTCCAACCCGTTCGCATTGCTGGGCATAGTCTTGCTCCTCTTGCTGCTCATTGGTCTGGGCGTATTTGCAATGAGGCGCCTTGGCGGCGGAAAGAGGAAGGACTTTGACTCCGAGTGGGACAGGATTTAGATTTGAGGCAAGAGGCAGGCACTCATGCAAGCGCGTATGTGCCCCTTTTCTTCTCAACGACCTCGCCTTCCTCGCGCATGATGTTGAGCACTGCCTCGCACTCCTCGTTCTTCAGCTTTGCCTCTTTTGCAATTTCCTCAACGCTCTTGTCTTTTCCGCCCCTCATCACCTTGCTGATGCGCTCGCTCGATGAAACGTAGAAGCCCTTTCTTGCCAGATAGAAGCGCTTGTCAAAGCCGCGCACGCCCATTATCTCGCCTTTCTTAATCTGCGGCGCAAGCCTCCCGGAAAGCATCTGCGCATCCCCCTCGCGCTCCACTATTACATAGCCTATGAGCTCAAGCGCCTCCTCCGGATTTGAGGGTACTTGGGAAGCGCGCGCTGAGGCAACTGCAGGGCGGGCAGCAGGTTCCGGGGCCTCGGCTTTCCCGGTTTCCACGCCAATTCCTTTTGCAATTTTGTAAACATTCTGCGGTATGCTGTAAACTCCCTCCTTGTACTTTGCGCTCTTGAAGAAGCCCACGATATTATTGTTGACCAGCAGGTCCAGAATCTTCTTCTCCCCCTCATTCATCATCTCGCCAACTTTCTTCGGCGTGCGCTGGTCGAATTTTATTGCCTCCAGCTTCCTGAGCACTGCCAGCTCCTTCTCGCCTATAGAAGGGGCGCTGCCCCTTTCTAAACCCCCCTCAGACACATCGCCCAGAATCCTCTCGCCCTTCCTGGTGAGGAAATAAACGCCCTGCCGCAGCTCGTAAAGCGAGAGTTCGCTCCCTTCAGCGAGGCCCAGCTCCCTTACAATCTTCTCAGGCAGCTCCAAGGCAAGCTTCCCTCCTGCCCTCGTAATTTTCGCCATTTTCTCCCCGCACAACTGAGCTGTTTAAATAGGGCGCTGCTTTATATTCGATTTGGCGACCACTATGGGACCTCAAAGAACTGGAAGAAGGAAGAAAATAGTCGGAAGGCGCGGCGAGCACAAGGAGCAGGATTAGTGGCAATCAGCTTATGCCGAGCTTGAAGCCTGCAACCTTCTCAACTTTTCTCAGCAATGAAATGCATGCTCCAGTGAATGCCTCGGCATCAGCCAGGGGCGCTGAGATGAAATTCGGGTTAAGGGAATAAGGTATCCAGCCGCGGGAGCCTTTTACAGGCCTGCCTGAAACACCCACAATATCCCTCGACTCCAGCCACTCATTGCCAACCAACTTGTCCGAAAGCGGAATCACATCTATTGATGGGTCGAGAGTTTCCCTCAGGTTCTGCAGGCTCTGCTCAGTGTGCACTGCCATGTAAACTCTCCGAACCCTGATGTTCGCATCCCTGAGAATTTGCACGCTGTGAAGCAGAGTTCCGCCGCCAATGCTTCCGCGGTCCAGCAGCGCCACCTCGTTGTTTTGCAGGCTCCTCCGCAGTTCCTGGGCCTGCTTTTCCAATGACTGGTGGCCGTGCCGCGGCGCCAGGTGTATCCTGCTAGTCCCGGCATCCAGCTCCCTGTTGATGTGGAAGTAGACAACGCCCTGCTTCACCCACAGGTCGTCAATGCTGACTATTGGCAGCTTCTCATTCTTCAGCTGCTTCTGGTAAATTGCCTCAATCTGCCCGCTGCTGACCAGTGAAATGTTCTCGCAGCTGAAATACCTGTCCAGCCTCTCCAGGAACTGGCGTTCCAGGCGGCTGATGTACTTCACTTCCCCCGGCGCCAGCGATATGCCGTGCCTTCTTGTAAGCGTCTCGGCGATGTCTGCAGTCAGGAGCATTTTGCCGGGCTGCTCAGGAGCCCCGAGGCCAGCTGCATTCTCGTGCATTGGCTTCATTGGGCTGAAGCAACTTGGAATAGGAAAAGGCGTGCGCATGCTGCTGCGGCTCACTGTCCCGCCGTCCTTCATGTTTTGGAAAATCATCATTGGCTGGATGTCTGTTACTGAGGCTGCATGTGCTGGGCGTGCTGTTGCTGTTTTTCCGCGGGCAATTGCAAATGCCATCATACCACACTGGCCCATCCAGTTTGGGAAGTTCGCAGCGCCCATGCTATTTAAGCGTATCTTCGTCTTTCCGCAAGCTTCGGCAATGAGCGACTTTCGGGCCTAACGTCTTAGCCTGTCGCCGGGCAACTGGAATTCCGTTATCTTGCGCTCGCTGCTTGGCTGCAGGCTCCTGTCGAGCCAGTGCGCAGGAATCCTGCCTGAGCTGTAGCCAATGTTCTCCATCTTCTTGCCATTTGCCTCGATTTTGTAGAGTGAATAGCTGGCACCTGCTGCCTCGTTGAACTTTTCTGTGACAACGAAAATTGCCTTGCCCTCGCCGCGTCCGCCAGGAACTGCTGCCATGAGCATGTGGCCTTCCTCAAGCGCTATGCGCCTTTCCACGCCAAAGGTGCTGGATGCGCCCATCACGTCCCTCAACATGCTCAGCTCGCCCCCTTCCTTGAGCGAGATGCTGAGCGTCTCATTCCCCTGCGCATCAACTTCCAGGTGGATATTGAAGTCGGGGTGCTTCTGCTCTTTCAGCACGTACCTGCCCTCCTTCCGCCTTTCCCTAGGCTCTGGTTTCTGGGCCGGCTGCTCCTCTTCCTGCTCAAAGGAGCGGCCTGGCTCATCCCAATAGTTCCTCTGATTGCCCCAGTTATTGGACCTGTAAGGGCTGCGGTCCTGGCCGTCTCTCCTGCTGCTGAAGGAGTCTCTATCCCTCCTCGGCTGGTCATTGCGCCTCTCTTGCCTCGTCTCTGTCCTGGTGCGCGGATAATTGCCGCCACTCCTGCGGCTAGGAGACGGGTCATAGGAGCCTCCGCCATATATGTCGAAAAAAAGTGCCGGCGGCTTCACGCCTATCTGCGGAGCGCCTGGAGCAAAACGAGAGTTATTCCTTGCAACCACGATGCCGGCCATTGAATCACCGCAAAATATTATGCCATTCATCCTATTTAAACGCGCCGCGCTTCGCATCTATTAAAAGCTTTTGCAGGCTAATAAGAGTAATCGTGGTGCGACTTTCAAGGGCTCTCATAACCGTCTACGATAAGTCCGGCATAGCTGATTTTTCAAAAGAGCTCGCAAAAATGGGCATTGAACTCATATCTACCGGCGGAACTGCAGCAGCACTGAAGAAGGCCGGCCTCAAGGTGACTGAAGTTTCCGACCTTACTGGCGTGCCTGAGCTTTTTGAGGGCAGGCTGAAGACTTTGCACCCGCTAATCCATGGAGGAATACTCTACAAGAGGGGCGACAAGAAGCATGAGGAAGAGGCAGGGGCGAACAAGGTAAAGCCCATTGACCTCGTAGTAGTGAACCTTTACGCTTTCGAGAAGGAGCCTGGCGTGGAAATGATTGACATTGGAGGGCCTGCGCTCATCAGGGCAGCTGCAAAGAATTTTGACAGCGTTGCAGTTGTAATCTCGCCTTTGCAGTACGCTGAGGTTCTCGCGGACCTGAAGGCGAACAAGGGCAGTGTCTCAGCAGAGCTCAGGAAAAAGCTGATGCTCGAGGCCTACGCAAGGACCAGCGCCTATGATGCAGCAATAGTTGAATACTTCGGGAAGAACAAGCAGCAGGAATTCCCAGAGCGCCTTTCGCTCAATTTCACAAAGGCAGCAGATTTGCGCTACGGCGAGAACCCGCACCAGAAGGCTGCAGTGTATGTAGGTGCAATGGCCAAGGGGACTTCCCTTGCCTCGCTCACGCCTCTTGCAGGCAAGCAGCTCTCCTACAACAATCTTCTGGACGCCAACTCCACCCTCCTGCTCATGCGGGATTTGCGCTCCAAGGTTGCAACAGTCATTCTCAAGCACAACAACCCGTGCGGCGCTGCATTTGGAAAGAGCCTGAAGGAGAGCTATGAAAAGGCGCTTGCAACTGACCCCATGAGCGCATACGGCGGCGTGGTTGCATTCAGCAGGAAGGTTGATGCTGAGACTGCAAAGGCAATGGCTCCTCAGTTCATTGAAGTAGTGCTCGCGCCAGGCTATGACGCGGATGCTCTTGAGCTGCTGAAGGAGAAAAAGAGCAGGCGCATACTTGACATAAACGGGCTGCTGGAGCCGCAGAAGGGCGAGATGGACTTCAGGAGCATCATTGGAGGCATGCTGTATGAGGAGGAGGACCAGCTTCCAATAGACCCGCTCAACCCGCAGTTCAAGGTGGTTACAAAGCGCCAGCCAACTGCTTCTGAAGTGAAGTCAATGAATTTCGCCTACATTCTCGCTAAGCACGTGAAGTCAAATGCAGTTGTCTTCTCAAAGGAGGACCAGATAATTGCAATAGGCGCAGGGCAGATGTCGCGCGTGGACGCATGCAAGCTTGCGGTGATGAAGGCCAAGTTTGCAAAGCTTGATGTGAAGGGCACTGCAATGGCCAGCGATGCCTTCTTCCCGTTCAGGGACACTGTTGACTTTGCAGCAGACTCCGGCGCAACTGCCATCATACAGCCCGGCGGCTCAATAAGGGATGCAGAGGTAATAGCAGCCTGCGACGAGCGTGGCATCTCAATGGTCTTCACCGGCACCCGGCACTTCAAGCACTAGCCAAATGCATTTTTAAAGCCAGAGCTGAAACTACTAGCGTAGACTCTGAAGGGGGTAATCTCATGAAAATTGACGTGAAAGCTGCTGACGCGCGCGAGCATGCTGCCGAGATACTTGTTGTATTCGCATATGATGACTTGGAGCTCTACCACGGGCTCTCGAAATTCGCACTGGAAGAGGGGTTCAAGGGCAAGCTCTTTGACTCCCGCGTTGTGAAGCCGCCAGCAGGCTTCAAGGCTAAGCGCCTCATTCTTGCAGGCCTTGGGAAAAGGGCTGACGCAACTGACTATTCTGTTTTCGGCGCTGCAGGCAGGGCTGCGCAGATTGCAAAGGAGCTTGAGGCAAAGGCAGTGACATTCGAGGTGCCAGGCACTGCAAGCACGAAAATCGAGCACGCTGCGCGTGCGCTGTGCGAAGGCGTTCTCTATGCGATCTATTCTTTCGAGGAGTTCAAGAGCAAGGACAAGGAGGAGCAGCCGAAGCACAAGCTGGAGACGCTGGAAATACTTGCCACTTCAGCAGAGGATGTAAGCCCAATCAAAAAGCACGCTGAGGAGGCACAGGCAATTATTGGGAGCGTGAATTTTGCGCGCGACCTTGCAAACTGCCCTGCCAACCTCAAGAGGCCCCCTGAGATAGCAGAGCGCATTAGGAAGAGGCTCACTGCGGACGGCGTGCGCTGCCGCGTCTTGGGCGAGGGCGAGATAAGGAAGCTGGGCATGAACGGCATTATTGGAGTTGACCAGGGCAGCTCCTCGCCCCCGCGCCTGCTCACTCTTGAATACGGCAAGAAGGCTGCTGGAAAGAAGACCTTGTGCCTGGTGGGCAAAGGCGTCACATTTGACAGCGGCGGCATTTCAATAAAGCCCTCAAGGGGAATGGATGAGATGAAGATGGACATGTGCGGCGCTGCTGCTGTTGCAGGCGCCATTTCGGCAATGGCGCGGCTCAAGCTTCCAGTGCACGTAGTGGGCGTGATGCCATTTGTTGAGAACATGCCGAGCGGCACTGCGCAGAGGCCCGGCGACATCATCAGGGCAATGAATGGAAAGACAATTGAGGTGCTCAACACAGATGCAGAGGGCAGGCTGATTCTTGCAGATGCTTTGGCATATGCAGAGAAAACTTTCAAGCCAGACTACATAGTGGACATAGCCACTCTTACGGGCGCAGTGCAGGTTGCGCTTGGAAAGCACGCATCTGCAGTGCTGGGCAATGACGAGAAGCTCATCAGCGCAGTGATAGACGCGGGCGAGTCAGTGCATGAGCGGTGCTGGCAGCTGCCTCTATGGGATGATTACAAGGAGATGGTGAAGGGCAAGTTTGCGGACGTGAAGAACATTGGCTCCGAAACGGGCGATGCGGGCACAATAACTGCAAGCGCATTCCTCTCGAACTTCGTCACTCCTGAGGCAAAGTGGGCCCATCTTGACATAGCTGCTACTGCATACGGCGACATTTCAAAGCCTTTCACGCGCCTTGGCGCAAGCGGCGTTGGCGTAAGGCTCTTCATAGACCTTGCAAAAAGGCTTGTCTAGGCATGGGCATGGCGCTTTGAGAGCACGAAGTAGAGCACTGCGAGGATTGCTATTGATGCAGCCACGCCGAGCGCCATGAGCACTGCGCCGTCATTGAGCGACAGGCCGTGGCGCGCGCCTTCAGCGCCTGCTGCTGCGCCTTCTTCTGCAGTTTCAGATGCAATTGCGAGGGAAGAGAAAAGCATAACGCACGCTAACAGGGCCAAAAACATTTTCGCCATTCGAACACCGCCCATACTTCCAGCCCCCTGCTTTTATATCTTATGCCTGCGATAGCCGGCCATGGCTTTGCCGAAGAAGGACGAGCAGAAAGAGCAGGCCACTGTCTCGATACGCGACATCAGCGTGGCGCTTGACA
>JBAZVU010000063.1:0-6497 GCA_041660725.1 Candidatus Micrarchaeia archaeon
CCTCGGCAGCATCGACGAGCGCCGCAGCATTGAAGTGCTTGTAGTTCCTTTTTATGAAATCCTTCACCGTCGATGCCATCAGATTACCTCCCGCGAATGCAAGCAAGCCTGCACTTACACCAAAACTTCCCACAAATTCTTTATAAAGTTTTTCGGAGAAGCAGGGTAGTTCGGAAATTTCAACTGTTTTGGAGGTCTATGGCATGGCAACTAAATCGGATTCATATGATGTAATAGTCGTGGGCGGCGGGCCCGGCGGCTCGTCCTGCGCAGCGCTCCTCGGCCGCAAGGGCTACAGGGTGCTGCTTCTGGACAAGGCCAAGTTCCCCCGCGACAAGACGTGCGGCGACGCGGTAAGCGGCAAGTCAATGAACGTGCTGAAGATGCTCGGCGTCGACGACAAGATAATCAAGAAGCAGCACGGCAACATACGCGGCGTCATCTTCTCCTCGCCCAACGGCGCGGTGATAGACATACCAATGAAGGGCGCGGAAGTTGGCAAGGCGCCGGGCTACTGCTGCAAGCGCGAGATACTTGACAACATCTACTTCGAGACTGCAAAGGAAACCGACGGCGTTGACGTGGTTGAAGAGTTCCAGGTGGGCGACCTGCTGCGGGACGAGGACTCGATGGCAGTGGTGGGCGTGAAGGGCGTCAGCACAAAAACCCAGAAGCCTGCTGAATACCGCGCAAAGGTCGTTGTCGGCGCAGACGGCGCGCACTCATTAATAGCGCGCAAGACCGGCTGCATAACAACGCCGCAGCCAAAGCACACCTGCGCAGCCCTCCGCTGCTACTACACGGGCGTTACAGGCGGGAGCGAGCGCATAGAGCTGCACTTTGTCGATGAAGTTCTGCCGGGCTACTTCTGGATTTTCCCAGTTGGCAATGACGAGTGGAACATCGGCCTGGGCATGCTCGCGAGCGACATGCAGGGAAAGCACGTCAATTTGAAGGACGTCATGATGAATGTGATTGAGAAGAACCCACTCTTCAAGGAGCGCTTCAAGAATGCAAAGCTCAGCGGCGAGATAAAGGGCTGGAACCTGCCCATGGGTTCGTACAGGCAGAAGATGCACGGCCCGGGCTTTGTGCTGATAGGCGATGCAGCCTCGCTCATAGACCCCTTCACTGGCGAAGGCATGGGCAATGCGACCCACAGCGCCCTGATAGCATCAGAAGTAATAGACATGGCCATGAAGGCCGGCAACTTCTCCGAGGAAATGCTTTCAGAATACCCGAAGCGCGTGTGGAAGGAGCTCGGGCCTGAGCTGCAGACAAGCTACAACCTGCAGCGCGCGGGCAAGTGGAAGTTCCTGCTGAACCTCGTGATTGGCAAGGCCGCAAGGAATGCGGAGATACGCGAGTTCATCGGCGGCACATTCACGAACGAGGATGCGAAGAAGGAGCTCTACTCGCCAATGTTCTACATCAAGCTGCTGCTCTCGTAGGAACAGTTCTTTTCATTTTTCCTATTCGTCCTTTTTCATCTCCGTTATTTTCCACACGCTCAGCACAATCAGCGCCATGCCCAGCAGGTGCACCATTGTAATCTGCTCGCCCAGCAGCAGTGCGGAGAAGAAAAGCGCCAATGCCGGCGCGGGCACGACGAGCGCAGTAGTCTTGTAAATTCCAATTCTCTTCAGCGCGCCATAGAAGCACATGTATGAAATCACAACAGGCAGCAGTGCGAATGCCAGCATTGCGGGCAGCCCTGCGCCCGGCATCCCAACCTGCTCGCCAATTGCAAAGCCCAGCGGCACTGAGACGACTGCAAGCGCGGCCATGCCAGGCACAAGCAGCGTGCCCGGCCCGCACTCCCTTATCGCATCAGGCGCAAGGTAATAGCCGACCTGTATGAAGAAGAGCGAGGAAATTCCCACAAGCATTGCAACTGGCTGCGAAATTCCGAACACGCCGTTCGTGACAACAAGTGCAACGCCGAAAACAAGTGCCAGCGCAAATGCCACGCTCTTTGCCTTCAGCCTCTCCTTTCCAGCCCACACGCCCAGCCCCAGCGAGAAAATTATCTCAGTGCCCAGCAGCGCAGAGCCCTGTATGCCGCTCAGCCTTTCCATGCCAAGGAAGAACAGGAGCGAGAACAGCACGTAAGAGCACAGCGTGAGAAGTGCCAACTGCCTCCAGTGCTTTTGCGCCATCACAAACCCATTCTCGCGCAAGAAAAGGGGAAATGCAAGAATTACGGCGAGTGCGGCAGTCCAGAAAGAGAACGAAATGTAGCTAGTTGGCTCCACGCCGAGCTTTGTAAGCGGGGCTGAAAGGGACCAAAGAACCATGCTTGCGAGTGCCAGAAGCCGCCCATCAATTTTCATGCCCATGCGATCAGCTAATGTTTGCAGGTGCACTTGAACGGCTTGCCCTCCAGGTATTTGTAAGCAGAATACGCAGCCAGCACTCCCTCGCTCACCCCGGTAATAGCCTGCTTGAATGCAGTGTCAACAACATCGCCTGCAGCAAACACGCCCGGCACATTGGTGCACGAGTTCCTGTCAATCACAATCTCACCTTTTGCATCCACCTTCACGCCCACATCCTTTGCAATCTGCGAAAGCGGCAAATGCCCGATTTCAATGAACAGCGCGTCCAGCTTCATTTCCTTTGAGCCGTCAATCTCCCTGTCCAGCACGATGCCTGTGACCTTCTTGTCGCCCTTAATCTCCTTCACATTCGTCTTCGTGTGCACTACAATCTTCGGGTTCGCCTCAATCTTCGTCATGTTCACCGGCTCGGGCCTCAGCTTCTCGCCTCGCGCGAACATGTGCACCTTTGAGCCGAAAGTGGAAAGCAGCAGCGCCTCCTTCGCGGCGCTGTCCGCGCCCCCTACAACTCCAAGAACTTTCCCCTTGTAAAACGCGCCATCGCACAGCGCGCAGTAGTGCACTCCCTTGTTCGCAAACTCCTTTTCCCCAGGCACGCCGAGCTTCTTCCACTCAGTGCCGGTTGCAATTATCACGCTCTTTGCGCAGTAAGTTCCTGCCTTTGTCACAAGCTCAAAGCACCCATCCTTGCACTTTCCCAGCCTGTCGACCTTCTCATCCTTCACTTCAGCGCCGAACTTGAGCGCATGCTTCATGATGTTGTCTGCCAGGTCATAGCCAGTGAGCTTCTCAAAGCCTGGGTAATTCTCCACTACGTCAGTAGTGATTATCACGCCGCCCCGCACTTCGGAGAAAACAATAGTCTTGAGCTCGAACCTGCCTGCATACATGGCAGCGCCGAAGCCCGCGACGCCTCCGCCTATAATCGCTACATCATAACAATCTGACATTTTCTCGCCTCGCAATTCCACTTACATATAGCCGAGCTGCGCCTTTGCATCCGGCGACATCTTCTCAGGGGACCAGGGCGGGTCGAACACGAACTCCACCTCGACTGCCTTCACGCCGGGCAGCTTCCCGACCTTTTCCCGCACGTCCTCGCGGAACATCGGGCCCACAGGGCACCCAAGCGTAGTTAGCGTCATCTTTATTTTAACCCTATCGCCCTTCAGCTCAACGCCGTAAACCAGCCCCATGTCCACTATGTTTAGCCCAATCTCAGGGTCAATGCACTCGCGCATCGCGTCCATGACCTGCTCCTTGGTAACCATGCTTGCACCGCCAATATCACAAGGTTATAGTTTGCAGCTTTTTATAGTTTTAACCCTGAACACAGTGCATGGCAGATTCATTCACTCAAGAGGAACAGCAGGTGCTCTCGCGCTTCTGCTCCAACCTCGACAAGCCAGTGTTCGTGCTCACAAACCTGCCCGAGGCAGTGAAGGGCGCGCTCTTCTCGCGTTACAGCCGCACTGACAAGTCCCTCCGGCGCGTTCTTCTTGACGAGTTTATCAACAAGCCTGAAATGGGCTTCAAGGAAATAGTCGGCGAGGCGACAAAGAGCGGCGTGGAGCAGGCAGTTGCCATCAAAAAGGCAGAGGAATTCTATGACCGCGTGCTTGTGGGCTATGGCGATGATTCTGTAGCAGAATTGGGCGGCGCTCACATTGCATGCGAGGACGTCTCCAACATTGCGAGCAAGGTGCTGGAAGACTCGCGCATCGGCCTCTCGCCACTTGAAAAATCAACTCGCTACGTATACTTCAACCAGAAAGACGCCAGCGGCCTCTACAAATATTACCGCGAGCCGGACCTCATGAAGGGCGCGCACGCCTCCCTCTATGAAGGCACGTGCAACATGCTCTTCGACACCTACAGCTCCCTGATGGAGCCAGTGCAGAAATACGTAACAGACCTGAACCCTAAGCCAGCTGACATAACAGACCGCGCCTATGCCTCAACAGTAAGGGCAAAAGTGTGCGACCTCCTGCGCGGCCTCCTGCCTGCATCAGCACTCACGAACGTAGGCATCTTCGGCAATGGAAGGGCCTTTGAATACCTGCTCACGAAAATGTATGCCAGCGAGCTTGCTGAAGTGCGCGCTCTTGCAGCATCAATGCAAACAGAGCTCAACAGCGCCATCCCATCTTTTGTGAAGCGCGCGCCTCCAACAGACAAGTACGGCAGCCGCACCAATGCCTACCTCACTGAAACTGCAAAGTCAATGCGCCAGATAACTGAAAGCAAGATGGCTGACTTGCAAGGCCCTGCACCAGTGCAGGATGAAGTGACGCTCATAGACCACGACGAGGACGCCGAAGCCAAGGTAATAGCCGCAATGCTCTACCCGTACTCTCACGCGCCCCTTTCACAGCTGCGCGACCTTGCCTCCACCATGAACGGCGGCGAGCGCAGGCGCGTGATTGAAACCTACCTCGGCAAGAGGGAGAACAGGCGCCACAAGCCTGGGCGCGCGCTTGAAAACATCTACTACACCTTTGACGTTCTGGCAAACTACGGCGCATACCGCGATTTGCACAGGCACCGCATGCTCACGCAGGAAAGGCAGGAGCTCTCAACCTTGCACGGCTACTCGCTGCCTGAGGAGCTGAAGGAAGCGGGCCTTGCCAGCAAGTTCCAGGCTGCAATGCAAAAGGCAGATGAAGCCTACAGGGCAATAGCAAAAGACATGCCGCGCCAGGCGCAATACCTTGTTCCTCTTGCCTACAAAATCAGGTGGTACATGAAGATGAGCCTGCGCGAGGCCTACCACTTCGCAGAGCTGCGCTCAGTGGCACAGGGCCATCCAGATTACCGCCAGATAGCGCAGCAGGTTTACTCAAAAGTCAATGACGTGCACCCGACTCTAGCAGAGTACATGCGCTATGTTGACATGGGCGAGCACAAGCTCGAGCGCTTAGAGGCGGAAAAGAAGACTGATGAAAAGATGAAGGAGCTGGAAAAGAAATACAAGAAATAGGAAAGAGCTGGAAAAGAAAGCAGAAACTAAATACAGGAAGAAATAGAACAGCCGGCCAATTTCAAATGACCTGCTTGCCAGTCTGCTTGTCAATGATGTGAATCACGCGCACAGGGCACCCTTCAGCCGCCTTCATCATGTCATCCAGCTCGCTTTCGTCAATCTCCTTCTCGTAAACATCGCCCTTTTTCGCAGCAGGCTTCAAATCCGCCTTGCCATCAGTGTTCATCTCAAAGCTCTTGTCATCAAGCACAACGCACACGCCCGCGCCAATGCAGCTGTTCCTCTCGTACCTAATCAAATATTTCTTGCCCATTTCCATCAACCCCTGCCGGTGCACTTTGGATGCCAGATGCACCTATAAAAGCTTTACTTGCAACACAAAACATACAACGTGGTTATATGGTGGACCGCATTCCATACAAAGTTTCCAAGTCAGTAGCCGAAACGCACGACGTAAGGAGCCTCGTGCTAGTGCCCGTGCAGGGCGAGGTGCCGCAGTTCAAGCCCGGCCAGTTCGTGAACCTTGCAATCAAGACAGCTGAAGGAAACCCGCCGACTTTTGCCTTCAAGCCCTACTCGCTCTCATCCTCGCCAACAGAGCGCGACCACCTTTCCCTCACAGTAAAGCTGGTTGAGCGCGAGAACAGCTTCTCGCAGCTTGTGGGGAGCCTGAAGCCCGGCGACGTCGTCTACCTCAACGGCCCATTCGGCATGTTCACATTTGACGAGGCAAAGCATTCTGATGTAGTGATGATAGCCGGCGGAGTCGGCATCACGCCCTTCCGCTCAATGATAAAGTACTGCACTGACAAGAAGCTGCAGAACAAGCTCCTTCTTCTCTTCAGCAACAAGACCTGCAAGGACACGCCCTTCCACGCTGACTTCATGGCATTTGAAAAGCAGAACCCCAACTTCAGGTCAGTCTGCACTGTCACGCGCGAGGAAGGCAAGGTCCCGGACGGCTTCCACACTGGCAGGTTTGACGAGGAGCGCATCAAGCAGCTTGCAGGCGGCCAGCTCAGCAGCAAATACTTCATGATTTGCGGCTCCACGCCATTTGTGCAGGGCTTCAGGGACCTGCTTGCGTCAATGGGCGTGCCGAAGGAGCGCATACTCTACGAATTGTTCGGCAACAGCGTTTGAACTATTTTCAGCCAGCTTCAAAAAGCTCATCA
>JBAZVU010000064.1:0-6459 GCA_041660725.1 Candidatus Micrarchaeia archaeon
TCAACCCCCTTCTCGCCGAGCAGCTTCTCGCGCAGCGCATTCGGGAACGAGTGCTCCTCGCCCTCCAGCAGCACCTCGACATGGTCTTTTTCGTCCTTCAGGAAATTGAGTTTCATATTCTCCCCCCTTGCTAACGTCAAACCCTGGCTGCCTTCCTCTTCTCGCTTGCATTGCATGCAGGGCACTCGAACAGGTCGGCCTTCCTCTCCATCTGCGTGCGGCACTGCGTGCAGAATGCAATCACAACTCCCAGGTCATCGTCCTTAATGGTAAGCGCAACATCCTCCTTCTTCAGCTCCTCAACCCTTGCCCTCAGTATGTCGCCAATCTTCACTTCATCATGAATGTTCTTCACATAGCCGTTCTTCACCCTTGAAGCATGCAGCACTGCATAGCCGGGCAGCGCAAGCTGGCGCGTCCTGTTCTTCTCGTCCCTCAGCAGGCCCACGCTGATGAGTGCAACTGGCTCGAATATCTCCTCAATCCTGCCCACAACCACATCGCCGGGCTTGAGTGCAGTCGGGACAAAGACAGCCTGCCTCACTTTAGCCACCTTGTCCTTGGCATTCTCGCTTCCGATGACCGAGGCGTAAATATCGCTGCCCTCCTGGACTGTGTTGGCGCCAGCTATGAATTCCTCCTCTGTTCCAAGAAGCTTGCCAGGTGTTGCTGCCATACTCTCGCCTAAAGTGCATAGTAGAAGCATTATTGCACGGTAATAGCACAGGATAGGTTTAAAACGGTTTTTAAAGCCCCTCCAAATGCCCACCCTTTTAAAACCCTGATTGCAAAAGCCCCTTATGATAAAGCGCAAGGTGCTGGTCCTCTGCATAGACCGCGACAACGACCTTTTCGAGAAGATCAAGCTCAGCGGGCCCATTGTCGGGCGCGAGGCGAACCTTGAGGCAGCGACAAAGCTGGTGCTCATAGACCCGCAGGAAACTGACGCGAACACAATGTTCGAGGCCATCAAGACCTACGACGAGATTTCAAAGGAGGAGCACGCGCAGGTTGTCACACTTACGGGCAGCCAGAAGCTGGGCTACCAGGCTGACAAGGAAATAAGCAGGCAGCTGGAGCGCGTTCTCTCGGAGTTCAAGGCAGATGCGTGCATATTCATAAGCGACGGCGCGAGCGACGAGGAAGTGCTGCCAATAGTCGAGTCGCGCATCAAGATTGACTCCAAGAAAACAGTTGTGATGAAGCAGGCGAAAGAGCTGGAGAAAACCTACTTCGTGCTTCTGGAAAAGCTGCGCGAGCCCTACTACGCGCAAATCATTTTCGGCATTCCCGCTTTCATACTTCTTGCTCTTGTAGTGGGCGACTATCTGGGCGTTGGCTGGCACCTGCTGGCTGCCCTGCTGGGCCTTTACCTGCTCATCAAGGGCTTTGGCATAGACTACATGCTTGCAGACCTTTTCGAGCTCAAGGTTTCAGTTGAGAAAATATCCCTGATAGCTTACCTAGCGGCGCTTCCATTCTTCATCATCTCGCTATGGCTCGGCATACAGGCCTATACAAATGCCAGTGCGGCCGGCCTTGATGCAGTGAAGACGTCTGCGCTAGTGATACGCAACGTGCTCGTGCTGCTGCCGTGGGCAGTTATGCTCGTGATACTCGGGCGCATGGTGGACCTGGTGCAGGAGCACAAGAGGTACGAGGTCGTGAGGCAGGGCATGTTCCTCATCACAGTGATTCTTCTCTGGCTTCTCTTCTCAGTGGCGAGTGACTGGGTGCTTGCAGACGCCTACTTCCAGGAGTTCATCATCACAATAGCAGCAAGCATACTCATAGCCTACGGCTCGCTTGAAGTGATGAAGATGCTCCGCATTGCAATAGCCGGCTCAATGAAGCTCGAGAACAAGGAGGCGCTGAGCGAAATAGGCGCGTACATAGGGAAAATAGTCGGCGTGGACAGGCGCAAGGGCCAGCTTGTCATCCAGACTGCATTCGGCCAGCGCGTTACCCTTGCTCTTGATGCAGTTGTGAATGTTGGCGAGAAAGTGGTAGTGCGCTACTGAGGTGGTTTGATGGGCGAATTCTTCAACCTGCAGCCAAGCGAGAAGATAGTGTGGGAAGCAAAGCCGCAGCCCGGCCTGAAGTGGCAGATGTTTGCAGTGGGCATCCTGCTGTGCCTTGTGCCCCTCTTCATCCTCATCGTTGTCCCGCCGCTGCACCCGTACTTCCTCGTGCTCGCTCCGCTTGCCCTTGTGCTCGTGCTCGGCATTACCTATGTCTGCGCCTCCATGATTTTCAGCAAGGAGCGCTACTGGGTTACGAACAGGCGCGTTGTGCACAAGAGCGGCTTCATAGGCTACAGCGTCTACTCAATACCGCTTGAGCGCGTTTCCGACGTCGTAATCTCGCATTCGCTCTGGGAAAACCTCTTCGGCATCTCAGGCGTCTATGTGCAGAGCCTTGCGGGCCAGTACACTTCCAACGGCAAGCTTGGCTCAGAAGGGAGCCTGCGCGCAGTGCCAGAGCCCGAGAAGCTGCAGGAGCTCATCTTCGGCCTCGTTCGCAGGAACAGGAAGGAAAGCAAGCTCATGATGTGAGTTGCCCTTTCCCCCAGCTAAACCTATTTTAAGTTCTTGGGCTAGATTAAGGGAGTTATCAAAAGAACCGTAGGTTCTTTTGGGGCCTGTAGCTCAGTCTGGTCAGAGCGGCGGTCTTATACGACGCGCTTTGATATACTCAAAGCGACGTGAGCGCCACGCTTTCCGTCTAGGAAAGCCGTAGGTCAGGAGTTCAAGAGCGCTTTTCTTTTGAAAAAGAAAAGCCCTCGGGCAAAAGAAAACGCCGAATATATCTCCTCAGGCCCACTTTTTCTTATACTCGGCAGCAATGCTTGCCAAGCCCGCGAGTATTGCCCCATTCAGCGCCCAGGCCAGCGCTGCCAGAATCATCGGAAGCGCCATCGTGCCGGCATATTTTCCGGCCCACTGCAAGCCGCCGGAGAATGCGCTCAGCAGGAGAAACAGGAAAAGCGGTATTATGAAAATTGCAATGCCCAGAAATCCGCCCAGCGCGCCAACAAGCGCGCTCTGCTTTGCATTGAAGCCATGCCTCATCCTTGCCTTCCAGCCGACGTAAAGAAGCAGCACAGTAGCCAGCATTATCGAGAACGGCGGCATGTACGTGCCCAGGAATTCGACAACGGCTGGATTCACGAAAAGCTTGAGCGTATTAGAAATGATGCTGGGGCCACTCCACACGGAGCCGGCAACAGTGAAAGACAGCATGATGTAGTTCCAGGCTATCCAGACAACAGCCGGAAATGCCAGCAGTTCCTTGAGAACGCGCCTGTCGAGAGGTTTTTGCATAGGCAGCTTACTTATTCGGAGTTTTAAAACCTTCCGAATAAAATTCATCCATGGCCCGCACTCAGCCTTCCTCAGGCGCAAAGGCAATTGCGCTGGAAAGAATTTCGCTACTGCTGGGCATGGCGCGCGATGAGGTCAAGCAGCACCCGCAAAGGGCCAAAAGGTACGTTCAGCTGGCCCAAAAGCTGGCCACGCGCTATCGTGCAAGGCCCTCGAAAGGGTTAAAAAGAAGTTTTTGTAAAGTCTGTTCTACGCCTTGGGTGCCAGGGTACAACGTCGAGGTAAGGCTCGACGCTCGTTCTCGATGCGTTGTATACAAGTGCACTTGCGGTCATGAATGGCGTTTTCGGTACAAAAAATAATTGTTGAGGCGGTGTAATGGTTACTGTATTTGACGTGGATTCGAGGAAACTTGTGGAAAAGGCAGCGGAGAAGCTGAAGGCCATCCCGGAAATCAAGGCGCCTGACTGGATGGCGTTCGTGAAGAGCGGCGCAAGCAGGCAGCGCGCGCCCATACAGAAGGATTTCTGGTATTTGCGCTGCGCCTCGATGATGCGCAAGATTTACATTGACGGCTCCAAGGGCGTGAGCAGGCTGCGCACGGCCTACGGCTCGAAGAAGAATGCAACAGTAAGGCGCAGCCACTTCATGAAGTCCGGCGGCTCCATCATAAGGAAGGGGCTCCAGCAGCTGGAGAAGGCGGGCATGCTCACAAAGCCCAAGACAGGCGGCAGGGTGCTGACTGCAAAGGGCCGCAAGCTGATGGATGCTTCTGCAAAGGAAGTTGCCTAAGGTGCGTTTGAGTGGATGCAGATGAGCAGGACGCTGACCAGGCGCGCAATGCAAAGCTGAGAAAGCGCTACGCAGATTTGCAGAGGGCGCAGCAGGCTGAGGCGCAATTGCGCGGGCTGCTGCAGGAAGTGCTCGAGCCTCCTGCGTATGAGCGGTTCATGAACGTGCGGCTCTCGAATCCGGAGCTGTACATGAAGGTTTCGCAGATGCTCGTGCAGCTGCACATGCAGAAGCAGCTCACGGGAAAGGTAAGCGAGAAGGATTTGCGCGCGCTGCTCGCAAAGCTGACGGAAAGACGGGAGCCGGAATTCAAGATTTCAAGGAAATAGATGTTTGAAAGGTGAGATGGATGTCAAGAAACAAGAGCAAGAAGATGAAGTCAATGCTGGGCAGCGCTGCAAGGCGCAACAGGCGCGTGCCGCTCTTCGTGATGGCAAAGACCGCGAGGCGCGTGACGCAGAACACCAAGCGCAGGCACTGGCGCGTGAGGAAGCTCAAGCTGAAGGAGAGGAACATTTACAAAAAAGGGTGAGTTGAATGGCAAATCTGGAACGCGTTTACACAATACCGCTGAAGAAGGTCTTCCTGAAGAGGCACGTAAGGCGCGGCAAATATGCGATTGACGAGCTGCGCGCATTCGGCCTGAGGCACATGAAGGCGGCTGAAGTGAAGATTGGCACAGGCCTCAGCAGGTTCATTCTTGCGCATGGCATCAAGCACCCTCCGCGCTTCGTGAAGGTCACTGCTATTAAGGACGAGGCAGGCGTTGCCTGGCTCAATCTTTTCGGCGAGAGGCCTGACGACAAGCTAGTAGCCAAGAAGGCAGAAGCACCCAAGAAGGAAGAGGCACACAAACACGAGCACAAGGCCGAGAAGCCGCTCAATGAGGCGGAAAAGAAGGCCGCAAAGGAAGCCATCAAGGCTGAAGTGAAGAAGTAGTGATGCCCGTGGCGCGCCTGCTGTCCAGCGATTTTGGCAATCCGTTCATAGGTCTCTACTGCGCGTGCAATGACAAGCTCGCGCTGCTGGGCCCCTCAGTTTCTCCAAAGCTAGAGGAAGCGTGCAAAAAGGCGCTGGGCGTGGAAGTTCACACGGCAACAGTCTCAGGCTCGAACATACTCGGCCTTTTCTGCGCAATGAATTCCAATGGCATAATAGTGCCTGAGCAGGTTGAGAAGCAGGAGCTGAAGCACTTCAAGGAGCTCGGGCTTGAGGTTCATATTTTGAAGGGAAGGCTGAATGCGTGCGGCAATTTGATAGCTGCAAATGACAAGGGCGCTGTTGCACATCCTGCGCTTGAGAAGGCGGACATCGCAGCAATTTCCGACTGCCTCGGCGTCGAGGTCGTGCCCACTGCAATAGCCGGCTATGCAACAACAGGCGCGTGCTGCATTGCAACCAACAAGGGCTTTGCAGCCCACAACAGGGCGAGCGAAGAGGAGCTGCAGATGCTTGAAAGCGCGCTCAAGGTGAAGGGCACGATTGCAACAGCTAACATGGGCGTTTCCTTCCTGAGGCCCTGCGTTGTTGCGAACTCCCACGGCTATGTGGCAGGGGCGAAGACAAGCGGCTTTGAAACCTCGCGGCTGGACGAGGGCTTGGGCTTTATTGATTGATGATGGATGAAAGAGGGCAGCAAAATGGCAATAACTTACGATGAATTCAGGAAAACGGAATTGCGCGTGGCGCTTGTCGAGGAGGCCGAGCCAGTTCCAGGAACAAGCAAGCTCCTGAAGCTGACCCTCAAGGTTGGCAGCGAGAAGCGCCAGATTGTTTCGGGCATTGCTGAATTGTACTCGCCGGAGCAGGTGAAGGGCAAGAAGGTGGTGATAGTTGCCAACCTGGAGCCGCGCACAATAAGGGGCGTGGAATCGCAGGGAATGCTGCTCACTGCCGAAGGGCCGGACAAGAAGTTTGCATTGCTTTCACTGGACCGGGATGTCGAGGATGGCAGCGAGATAAGATGATGGGGTGGTTTTGATGGCGAAGTTTTTGGTAAAAGGCACATTGGACCTCGGGCGCGAGAACAGGAAGTTTGAGCGCGAGTTCGAGGCTACAACCGAGAAGCGCGCAGGAGAGCTGGCGCTTTCATACTTCGGCAGCAAGAGCGGCCTGAAGCGCTCGGCAGTCAACATAATTGAGATTGCAAAGGCATAGGCTTGCAGAATAGTTATAAATAACCTCAAGCCGAAATCACGTCAGTAGGTCAACAACCCGTGCCTAAAGGTGCGAAAGTTGCTGGCAATATAAAAAACGAAAACGCGCCTTTACCCGCCTGCAAGGCGGGCTTCGGGCACGGATTGTTGGTGATGTTCATGGCCGCAAAGGAACCGGAAATGCAGTC
>JBAZVU010000065.1:0-6330 GCA_041660725.1 Candidatus Micrarchaeia archaeon
GTGGTAGAGCGGGTCCAGATGGCAGATGTGCATGCCTGCCTATTTCAGCACGCCTTAAAATAGCTAACTTCTCCTGCTCTCTGCCAGCGCTTCAATGCGCTTAAACTCGGATACGGGCACGAACCTGTCGTTGCTTAAGAAGATTCCGCCGTACGCATTCTTTTCCAGGGCAACAAATCCGGTTTCCGTAGTTTTCCAATCAGTCCCTCTCAGGCTCATCTGGTCTCCGCTGTGCTGCATGTCTACGGAAAGCAGCCTGTCCACTGTGAAGGGTATGTGCAGTGCATTCTCGAAAAGACTGGCAGCCAAAAACACGCAAGAGCTTGTAAACTCCCCGAGCGCCACGCCCTTTGCGCCCGGCGCAAGCAGCCCCTTCAGCTCCTCTGCGCCCATGCTCCTGAGAATCCCTCTGGTGTCCCAGCTGCTGGAGGCGTATATGGACGCTGAATCCGCCTCGAGAAACCTTTCCCCGAGCCTCTCCCGCGCATACTCCACAAGCCCGAACTCAAGAATCCTGCCCATGTTCCACGGCCCGCGGATTTGCTTGACAATCGAGAAAACAACGCCTTCATCCTGTGAGGCCTTGAATATCTCGCCTCTCCAAAGAGCGCCCATGAACTCCGCCTCCTTCATCTGCGCCTTCCCTGGGTCCCTGTCCTGAAGGCTGAAGTGGGGGTGAACTAGCACCTTTACGCTTCTAATCTGCCCTGCTTTAGGGGTCGAAACTTGAGCCAACATCAGCCTAACTATATGCATTCCAGCATATTTAAACCCGCGCATACGCCGCAATCCTGCCCCTAAACCTTCACAGTCTCGCCGAGCTTCGGGGCATAGGCATCAAAGCCCAGCAGCTTCAGCTCCTCGGCAAACTGCTCGCACGTGTCGCCATGCACGCACAGCACCTTTTCAGGCGAGGCCTTCTTGACAAAGTCGAACAGGTCCTTCCTGCCTGCATGCGCTGACAGGTCATAGTAGCTCACTGGCAGGGTAATCTCAACCCATTCCCTCTCGGCCTTCACCCTCTTCTCATTTATCAAATGCCACCCATTTGTATTCTCAACGCAATAGCCCGTGAATATCACCCTGTTCTCAGGCTGCCCATTCATCCTCACCAAATAGCCCAGCGCAGGCCCTCCATCCAGCATGCCTGCAGTCGAGACAATCACGCCTCCTCCTTTCAGTGCCTGCCTTTTCTGCGCAGGCGTCTCCACCCACGTCACCCCGTTCAGCGCCTCAGCCAGTGCATTGGGGTCCCGCACATAGCCCGGGTAATTCAAAATTACCTCGCTCGCGCCCTTTGCCATTCCATCCAGATACACATCCAGCCCCATGTCATGCTGATGCAAAAGCATCACAAGCTCCTGCGCCCTGCCAATTGCAAATGCAGGCAGAAGCACAGTTCCGCCTGCCTCCACAGTAGCTGAAATTTCCTCCATCATCTTCTCAATTGCTTCCGCGCGCGGCGGGTGCTCCTTTTCGCTGTAGGTGCTCTCTGTAACCAGCACATTCGCATTCTCAATCTGGGCAGCTGCCTTGTGCAGGAGCGTGTCCTCGAGCTTGAAATCGCCTGTGTAAACATACTTCTTGCCCCCTGTATTGAGCTCGCACATTGCAGCTCCCGGAATATGGCCAGCATCATGCAGCGTCAGCTTAGTCTTCTTCCCTCCAATGTCCAGCTCCCTTTCATAGGCAACTGGGAAGAAGTTCTGCACCATCCTCTTGTAGCAGTTCATCGAGAAGGGTATTTTCCTGCCAGCTATCTTGATGAAGTCCGTTATGATTAGCTGCGCCAGCGCCTGCGTCGGGTAAGTTGCAAGGCACGGCATGTGGAAGTGGTCATAGAGGATGGGCACTGCGCCGCAGTGGTCCAAATGCGCATGGGAAAGCACGAATGCATCCACGCCCCGCGCCAGCCTCATTGGATAGTCGTTGTCAGCCTCGCCCTTCATTATCTTCGCGCCGTAGTCCATGAGCACGCGCTTCTCGCCTGAGAACAAGATTGCGCTCCTCCCGACTTCGCGGGCGGCGCCCAGCATAGTAATGTCCATTCTTATCGGCCTTAACACGCACGGCATATATTTAAAGTTTGAGTGAAATCTACCCGTGAGCGTGATATATTGGCCGACGGTACGCGTGAGCTGACTTTTGAAGACCTGCTTGTCCTGAAGCGCATAGATGCGGACACTGTAGTAGAGCGCTTCAGCTCCAAAATCAATGCCTCCTTCTTCGAGGCTGCCAATCTCCTCGGAAAGCTCAAGCTCAAGGGCTATGTTGACATCGAGGCCTCGCCCGGCCTGAGCAAGGTATGGCTCACAGAGGGCGGCAAGACCATCCTGCATGTAGCTGACGCGCGCGCAGGAGAGGAGACTGACAACCTGGACCTCTCGGTCCTGCGCGCCATCTCAGCCGGCTCGAACAGCGCCTCAGGCACATCCAAATCACTCAACCTGCGGCACAGCGACCTGGCATTCCACCTCTACCGCCTGCTTGCGCACGACCTCATTGACTACAACATGCACACTTCAAAGGCCGGCTGGGAAGTGAACATCTCGCTCACAGAGGCGGGCTTCAACAAGCTCGGCAGCGCGCCTGCGCCGGAAGTGCAGCCAGAAGAGCAGGCTGAGAAGCCTGCAATGGCCGGCGCATTCATGAATATATTCAAGCCGCGGCAGCAGGGTGCAAAGGCATCTGCAGGCCCAGGCCGCGCGCCTGCAATAGCTGAGGAGCTCGTGCCCTCTCTCACTCCTTCAACACCTTCAAAGCCCCTCACGCCCGAGGAGCTCAGGAAGAAAATAGCCAGGCAGAAAAAGGGCTCTGCGCTGAAGAACTGGGTGCTTTACGCAATACTTGCAATCATCGTTGTGATTCTGGCAGGCATCGTGTTTTTATACGTCCTCCCCGCACAACGCTAGCGACGAGAATCGTGATGCGATGCCCTCTCTTGATTTCGAAAGCTCGGCAGCCATGCTGAAACGCTACGGCATCCGCTTTCCTGACTACGAAATTGCCAAGAGCCCTGCTGATGCAAGCCGCATAGCAAAAAAGCTCGGCTACCCTGTTGCTCTCAAGCTCATCTCAAAAGAAATAGTGCACAAGACGGACGTGGGCGGCGTGAAGCTGAACATCCCCGACGAAAAGCAGCTTGCCGCAGCCTATTCTGAAATAGCTGCCGCAGTTCCAAAAGCAAAGCTCGACGGCATACTTGTGCAGAAAATGGCGCCAGCAGGAGTTGAGCTGCTGGTAGGCGGAAAGCAGGACGTGCAGTTCGGCCCAGTTCTTGCCTTTGGCCTTGGCGGCATCTTCGTGGAAATATTCAAGGACGTGAGCCTGCGCATCTGCCCCATTGAGAAATCAGATGCGCTCGAACTGATACGCGAGATAAAAGGCTACCCAATACTTGCAGGCGCGCGCAACACAAAGCCAGTTGACGAAGGCGCGCTGGTGGACCTGCTTGTAAGCATGTCAAAGCTCATGATGGAGAACAAGGTTACTGAGCTTGACCTGAACCCCGTAATGGCCTACAACAAGGGCTATCTTGCAGTTGACGTAAGGATAATGGTGTAATCATGCGCAACCTTGACGCCATATTTGAGCCGAAAAGCATAGCAGTAATAGGCGCCTCGCGCGAGCCCGGCAAAATAGGCCACGTCATCACCAAGAATTTCATAGACGGCGGCTTCATGGGCAAAGTTTATCCAATCAACCCCAGCGCCAGCGACGTTCTTGGCCTGAAAGCCTACCCGTCAGTGGGCGACGTGCCTGACAAAATAGACTCAGCAGTAGTAGCAGTGCATGCCGAGCTCGTTCCATCAGTCCTGCAGCAGTGCGGGGAAAAGGGCATCAAAGGAGTGGTAGTGATAAGCGGCGGCTTTGCAGAGGTTGGCAACTACAAATTAGAGCAGCAGCTCATAGAAGTCTCGAAGAAGTACGACCTCAATGTCATAGGGCCGAACTGCTTGGGCGTTTTGAACCCAGCAGCGCGCAATGACAGCATCTTCCTTCCAATGTACAAGATGGGCAGGCCGAAAGTAGGAGACATCAGCTTCATTTCCCAGAGCGGCGCAGTTGGCGGGTGCATCATAGACCTTGCTGCGCGCGCTGGCATTGGAATGGGCAAGTTCGTTTCCTACGGCAATGCATCTGTTGTCGATGAAACCGACCTGCTCGAATACCTCGCTCACGATGACAAGACGCGCGTGATAGTTGCCTACATAGAGGGCGTGAAGCGCGGGCGCGAGTTCATGAAAGTGGCAAAGGAAGTTACAATGGAAAAGCCCGTAATAGTTCTGAAGGCAGGCAGGGGCAAGGCAGCGCAGGAAGCTGCCAAATCGCACACAGGCTCTCTTGCAGGCTCGCAGGAAGTCTACCACGCAGCATTCAAGCAGTGCCGCATCATTGAGGCAGATGGCCTTGAAGATTTGTTCAACTTCTCGAAAATACTCGACTACCCAATCTGCTCAGGCGACCGCATAGGTATTATCACCAACGGCGGAGGCACAGGCGTTCTGGCAGTAGATGAAGTTGAGAAGAACGGCCTGCAGCTTGCGAAATTCTCTGAAAGCACGCGCGAGCAGCTGCGCAAGCTCCTGCCGAACTACGCAAATGCAACCAACCCGCTTGACATCATCGGAGACGCTGACTCGAACAGGTACGAGCAGGCAATAGACATAGTGATGAAGGACCAGAATGTCGACTTCATTGCCATCATCGTGCTCTTCCAGACAGTCGGCATTGACTCGCGCGTCGTGAACGTAATAGTGAAGGCGCGCGACAAGGGCCAGAAGCCCATCGCGGTGATTTCCACAGGCGGAGAATACACCGAGTTCCACCGCAGGATAATGGACAGCTACGGCGTGCCCACCTATGGTTCGCCCGAAGACGCCCTGCGTGCAATTGCAAAATTCGTTGGCTACTGCAAGTCGAAAAGGCCGGTGAAATAGCTACTCCTTCATCTTCTCAAATGCTTCCTCGCCGTCTTTTGCCTCAGCCAGCAGCTCAAAAAGCGCCTCAACATCCTTCACTTTCGCGCCCCGCTCTTCCAGCTTCTTCTTCAGCATCGCCATTCCCATGTCCTTCACGCTCACCTTCTGCTCCCGTATATCCCTTATGAGCGCAGCCTTCTCGCTCCCCATTCCTTCCAGCTCCTTCGACACCTCTACAAATGCCAGCTTCTCCAGCGCGCCCAGCTCCAGCGCAACATTCTCAGCAGACAGCCCTTTCGCGAGCGTGCCAGTAATTTTAATTTTTATGATTGGTTTTTCTTTCCCACTAACAGCAAGCTCCTTCACCATCTTCTCAACTTCCTTCTGCACATCAGCAAGAGCAGCATGGTGCAGCTTCAGCTCGCGGTAGAAGAAAGGCCTTGACTTGATGGGCACAAACTCCTCTTTCCGCGCCTTTGTGTCATAAATGTAAATTCCCTTCCCGCCCTCCTCATCCTTCTTCATCTGCGTCAGCACAGTGCTTCCGGGTATCAGAAGCTTCGCCTTTCCAACAGTGCGCACGCTGTTGCTGTGCATGTGCCCGCATACGTACAAGTCAAAGCCAGCAGGCAAATCCTCCAGCCCCATTGCCTCCTCGTCAGGCAGCAGCTCGCGTATTGACTGGTGGAACATGAAAATGTTGAATGCGTTGGGCATTGGCTTGTAATTCCTTACCTCAATAGCCTGCCGCGCAAGCTCATGCGGCACATTTGCCAGGCCCTGCACAGCAACCTTCTCGCCATCCATCTCAACAACATACGGCTTATGATGCGCATCAATTGCAAGGCGCGCTGTCTCAAGTATGCTCACAAGGTTGAAAGTCATCTTCTCATCCTTTCCATGCTGCTGCGAGGCAGGCCTTTCATGGTCCCCGCGCACAAAGAAAACAGGCACTGCGCCTTCCGCGCCCTCCACTTTAGCAGCCCATTTCTTGCCCTGGGGTATGGAAAACACCTTCAGCGCCATGTTGATTGCATGCGGAGTTGGCGAGCGGCTGTCGAACAAATCCCCTGGCACGAGCACAATGTCTGCCCTCTCGCATGCGAGCTTCATGGCTTCGGAGGCCTGGCTGAACGCATCATCATAGAACCTGCGGTAGCCAAAGTGCAGGTCTGACAGGATGGCCAGTTTCATTTCCGCATTCCTCCCGACAAACCTTTATATATCGCAATTATATATGGTTAGTGCTGGTAAGATGCTCGACAAGCTCGTCTTTGCAATAGCCGTTGTTGCGGCAATCATAATCCTGCTGTACCTGCTCACGCGGTGAACCATGGTTGAATTTAATCTGGACTGGAAGCTGGCAGCAATAGTGGCCATGCTCACGCTCGCAGCCTACAACCTCGCG
>JBAZVU010000066.1:0-6201 GCA_041660725.1 Candidatus Micrarchaeia archaeon
CCTCCAGTCTCGCTTATCTGCACAACTGCGCGCAGGACCCTGCCTTCCATGTAGAACTGGCGCACAATTATGAACACGTCTATGAGCGGCACAATCTCAGTTGGCACGTTCATTGGCTGGTTTTCCAGCCTCATCACAACCTCGCGCGAACTGCTTGCGTGAATAGTGCCCATGCAAATCTTCCCGATGTTCATGGCAGTCATCATGTCAGCTGCCTCTTCTCCCCTTACCTCTCCCACAACCAGCCTGTCGGGCCTCATCCTCAAAGTATTCTTCACAAGCTCGCGCATGCTCAACTCGCCAGTTGCTTCCAGGCGCGCGCAATTCTCCCTCATGTCCGTATTTAGCTCCAGCGTGTCCTCAATGACCACGATGCGCTCATTAGTGGGGAAGAACGAGAACAGCGCATTCAGCAAGGTAGTCTTGCCAGAGCCCGGCATTCCGCCAATCATGAGGTTTGCCGGCTTTATTCCCAGCCCCTCTGCATAGAGCCAGAGCTGCGCTGCCACGCCGTAATCCATGGAGCCGCTCTCAACCAGGTCAATGATGCTCAGGGGCTTCTGCTTGAACTTCCTGAATGTGACCTGCGGGCCATAGGGCGATGTCACCACATTCACCCTTCCGCCATCAGGCAAATGGAAGTTGTTTATGGGCCTCAGCCTGTGCTTGCCCGAGAAAACGAGAAGCTTCTGAATGAGCAAATCCAAATCCTGCAAATTCTTGTACTGCTTATTGGTCCTCACCATGCCCTGCTTTGCCTTGAACACGAACACCGGCTTGAGCGCGTTTATGATTACATCCTCAGTCTCCGGGTCGCGCACAATGTCATCAACAATGCCGTAGCTCAGCACCCTTTGCACCATCTCCTTCTTGTCCTTCTCCTTCAGCGCGGGCGCAACTGCGTTAATAGCCTCGAGAACCAGCTGTTCCTGCTCCTGCCTTTCCTGCGCTATTGAGAACTTGCCAACAAGCTTTTCGAGCACCTGCCTCTCCAGCTCATCCGCAGTTATGGCAGCCATGCCCATGCATCGCTAGGGCTGTATTTAAATGTTAGCAAACGCCGCAAATCAGAAGTCAGGCTCTTGCACATCGCGCTGGTAGAGCTGCTCCACAATGAGCCTGAGCGCCTCGCGCGGCGTGCTTGGCTTCTGTGTGCCAGCTTTCCAGTCTGCGCCAAAGCACCTGAAAAGCTCGGAAAGCGCCTCATCAGAATACTCCACCTTCTCGTCCAAATTGCGGGGCTGCGCCTTGCCGTCCCTCACATCCACGCCCACCATCTGCAATTGCTCCTCGCCAAGCGTGCCCTTGAACTCCTTGCCAATGCGCAGGGTAAGCCGCGGCTCAGTAAGCGTGCCCATGTTCTCAGGCCCAACTGAAAGGAAGTATTCCTTCATGCTTTCACCCAGACGGGGTTTTGCCCCTCTCAGGCTTCCTCTGCGTCATCTCTTCAGTGACAACAGCGCGTATTCTCAAACCGCCTCGCTGTTCGGTCATAAACCCGGCAGGCTGGTCGCGCAGCTCATTCGGCTTGACCCAATTTCCAATAATCTCAACATTCACATTCTGCTTCTTTTCAGGTTCCCCGGCCATGCCAGAATTAGGCCTTTCCCCCTTTATATTCGTGAGCCCTTGCCGTCGCTCACACCACGCCGTGCGGGTCCCTGAACTCCTCCTTCGCCTTCTCAAAATCAGCCTTGCCAGTCTCGGCCTTTCCGTAAACAACCAGCTTCTCGGCCTTCATCTTCTCCTTCAGCACGTATAGGAACTCATTCCACACTCCCAGCTCCTCCTCATAGGCGCCCATGAGCTCCTCGCTTCTCTGCAGCAAGTTCACCAGGTCCACGAGGAAGCGCGCATCGCTCTCCCCGCGCTCGCTCATGTGCTTCATCCTGCTCGCCAGCAGCAGCCTTGCAAGTGCCAGCTTCTTCGCCAGCTTCGCATCCTTCCCGCCTTTCCTTCCCTCGCCCGAAAGCTCCCTTACCTTCCCCTCTGCCTTCTCCAAATCATCCGAGAAAACGTCCATTATTGTCTGCCAGCTCATCTTGCGCAGATTCGTGCCAGCAGGCAGCTTCACAACTTTCCTGTCCTTCATGATGCGCCTATGATTCGAAGATTTAATAATGTTGGCGGCGCATCCGCATTCGGTAGTAAAATGGCAAAGACTCTTGAGGAACTGACCAACGATACCGTGAAGGAAGGCGGCGTTTTCGCAGTGCTCTACTTCGACATGCACGCGCAGGACAAGGAGCAGCTCAAGCAGCTTGCAGTTGATTTCGCCACGCGCATAACCAGGGAGCATGGCGTTCTCTATGCGCAGGCGGAAATAGAGGAGCCCATCGAGTACGAAGGCGCGTTCTCCACCAATGCGGAAGTGCACGTGCTCACGCAGACATTCTCCGCGCTCCTGAACCTTGCAGTGCGCTACGGCCCGCTGGGCGTCGAAATTTTCAGGCCAGAGAACTTCATCAAGCTCACTCTGGGCGAGGCGCACGACATCCTCCTGACAGCATCCCAGAACAGCCTTGAATTCACCAAGTTCTCGCTCAACAGGCTGGCTACTGAGGAACAGAAGGAGGATTTCAAGAAGGATTTGGCGAGGCGCAGCGAGATGGGCAAGCGCCTGCTCGACAAGCAGAAGGAAAAAAAGAAGGGGGAGTGAGACCATGGCCGTTGCTAAAAAACAAGAGAGCTCCGTGCGCCTGAAGACCGGCATAACCGGCCTTGACCCGCTCATTGAAGGCGGCCTCATAAGGGGCAGCGTCACCACCCTCTGCGGCGACAGCGGCACTGGCAAGACGATCTTCGGCCTCCAGTACCTCTATGAAGGCGCGACAAAGCACAACCAGCCAGGCCTTTACATTTCCTTTGAGGAGCACAAGCGCTCAATGTTCCGCAACATGAAGCGCTTTGGATGGGATTTTGAGCAGCTTGAGAAGGAAAAGAAGCTCCTGGTAATAGAATACCCGCCCTACGAGGTGGACCAGTTTGCGAGCCAGGAAAGCGTCATCCATGACTTGATTGACCGGCTTGGAATAGAGCGCATGGTAGTTGATTCCGTCACCCCTCTCGCGCTTCTCTACGATGACGAGCAGAAAAGGCGCCAGGGCCTGCTGCGCATAATTGAGCGCATAAGGACTTGGGACACGACCTCCATCCTAATAAGCGAGAGCATGGGCGACATTTCCATGGGCACGCCCAAGGCGCGCTACGGCCTTGAGTTCCTGAGCGACGGCCTCATCTACCTCTACAATGTGCGGCACAAGAACTACCGCGAGCGCGCGCTGGAAATAGTGAAGATGCGCGGCACCTCGCACGAGAACAAGGTGTGCCCGATGAAAATCACGCCCAATGGCATGGAAATCTTCCCCAAGCAACAGTTCTTTTCCGACTAGATTGAGCGAGATGCATTTTGATGACCGGCACAGGCTTCACAGTAACGCCTTGGGAAGTAAAGGGCGAGATAGACTACGACAAGCTGATAGAGCAGTTCGGCGTGCAGAAAATTGACGAGCCTTTGCTCAAGCGCATCTCTGCCTTAGCCAAGCACGCCAACGTGCCCCTGCACATGTTCCTGCGGCGCAAGCTATTCTTCGCGCACCGCGACTTGGATGCCGTAGTGACAGCTCAGGAGAAAGGCAAGAAGGTAGTGCTCTACACCGGAAGGGGGCCCAGCGGCAACACGCATCTTGGCCATCTTGTGCCCTGGATTTTCACGCGCTGGCTGCAAAAAGTATTCAAGGCCAAATTATACTTCCAGATGACTGATGACGAGAAGTTTCTGGTAAAGGACCTCACTCTCAATCAGACTCACTCCTTTGCAAAGGAGAACGCGCTTGACCTCATCGCGCTGGGCTTTGAGCCAAAAGACACCAAAATAATCTACGACACAGAGCACATCAAGGAGCTCTACCCTCTTGCGCTGCAAATAGCAAAGCGCACAACCTTCTCAACTGCAAAGGCAGTTTTCGGCTTCACTCCCTCCACAAACGTCGGCCTCTCCTTCTTCCCAGCTTTGCAGGCAGCTGTAGCCTTCTATGCGCAGGAAAAAGAGGGCGGCAAAGACGTGCAGTGCCTCATACCCTGCGCAATTGACCAGGACCCGTACTGGCGCATTGCGCGCGACGTTGCGCCTGGCCTTGGCTATCCGAAAACAGCAACAGTTCTTAGCAAATTCCTGCCAGGCCTTGACGGGCCTGCTGGCAAGATGAGTGCAAGCAACTCTTCAACTGCAATCTACACTACAGACTCCCTAGAGGACGCGCGCAAGAAAGTGATGCGCGCCTTCACAGGCGGCCGCGCCACTATTGATGAGCAGAGGAAGCTCGGCGGAAACCCGGACATCTGCACAGTGTGCCAGTGGCTGTACCTGTTGTTCGAGGATGACGACAAGCTTATGGACCAGCGCCTCAAGGACTATAGGGCAGGCAAGATTCTAGACGGCGAGAACAAGAAATTCCTCGCAGACAAAGTCGTAGCCTTCTTAGAGGAGCACCAGAAGAAGCGCGAGAAAGCCCGCGACGTGCTTGAGAAATACTCGCTCACTGCCTGAGCCTGCTTTTCACTGCCAGCACTATCAAGGTTGCAAAAACAAAAGGCGCAGTGAGCGCAGGCAAGGAATTCTCCATCATGAAGGCATAGAGGATAACAGACGAGAGCGCACCAGCTGCAGCAGCAAAAACAAGCGTCTTCCACCTGCTTCCTCCAAGCGCAATCCCGCACAGCACTGCATTGTAGCCAAACAGGCCTGCATTCACAAGAGCCAGCTGCACGCCAAGTGCCAGCCCCACGCCAGCGCCAACTAACGCGCCAAGCAGCGCATAGCCAGCTGAAATTCTCGAGCTAGCCAATATGCCCAGCAGGAACAGCATGCCAGTCACCACATTCTGTTGGAACATTACCTGCCCGATGCCAGCGCCGAACACGCCGGCAACATCAATCGCGCCTGCCTTCTCAACAGGGGCTGCAGCAAGCATCGCCTGCCCTGCAAAGCCAAGAGCCAGCATCACCACCCATGCAGCAAGAACAAACGGTAAAGTGAAAGGCGGCCATTTCCTCGCAAGCATGAACTTCATAATCAAGGACGAAAGCACTGCCCCCACAACTATTGCACCCACAGTAATCACATTAAGCCCGAAGAAATACACCAAAGCTATGCCAACTAGCACGCCGTTGAATCCATAAAGCCCGTTCGCAATAGCCTTCTTCTCATATTTCAGTATGTGAGCTGCGAGAGTCGCAGTGCACACTCCCAACGCCGCACCCAGCCCCATTAGCCAGGAGTTATAGAAGATGCCGAGAAGAAAGAACACTCCAGTAACTGCATTGCCCTGGAACATCACCTGTCCAGTGCCTTTCAGCAGCGAGAGGGCGATTTCTTTTGCATCCACCATTCGTTCACTTCCTGATTTTCTTCATCATTGGTATCATTGCGCACAAAAGGGGGCACGGCAATCCGCCCCCTTTTGGCAACCCCGCTATAAACTCCTCATCAAGGGCACCATTGCACATAGAAACGCCTGCTCAGCCATCATGCTCCTTTTCAGCAGCCCGCCGGAAAGATGGCCAATCACGCCTTCCTTCACGCCAATCTCCCTGTCCCCTGTCACTTCGTAATACAGCTCGCCCAGCGTAATCTTGTGCTTCTTCAGCCTCTCTGCCTCAGCAGCAGGAATTTCAAAGCCCATGCTGCAGCCCATGTGCTCCTTTCCAGCATGCAGCACTGCGCACCACTGGACATCAAAGAATTTGCCGCCGACCTCGAAGATGCCGCTCTCCAGCCCAACAGCATAATCGCAGTTCTTCACTTTCCTCCCTATCCTGCGCGCCCTGTTTATCGCGCCCTTCAGCGTCTCGCCATTGAATGGCTGCTCGCTCACTCCCGACTCAACATCAGCAGCAACTATTCTCGCGCCCTGCGCACCAAACAGCCTTGCAGCAGCTTTCCTCACGCCCCTCACCTTGTTCGGGTTCTTGGAGGCAACTGCGATGGTCACTTTTGTTCTGGCAACCTGCAAGACAATTTCCTCCCTGTAATGTCATCAAGCACAAGCGGTATGATTATCACTTCAAGCTGCTTCATTCCATTGGACGCGCGCACCTTGTTTATGAGCTCAGCATTCTTTCCCGTCTCCTCGCTCGCCACTATTGCATCCAGCTCATCCACCTCGTCAGTGAAGCCAAGCTCGTCCTCTATCTCCACAA
>JBAZVU010000067.1:0-6157 GCA_041660725.1 Candidatus Micrarchaeia archaeon
GAATTCTGATTTCAGGCGCGTTCTTTATACTGGAAAATACAGCCAGCTTGTTTTCATGTGCCTCAAGCCCAGCGAGGAAATTGGAGAGGAGACGCATGAGGACAGGGACCAGTTCTTCCGCTTTGAGGAGGGGGAAGGCGCAGTTTTCATTGACAAGGTGAGGCATGCTGTGAAGAATGGGAGCGGTGTGGTTGTGCCTGCTGGCGCGCTGCACAATGTTGTCAACACCTCCAAGACTGCAGACCTGAAAATGTATACCATTTACTCGCCGCCTGAGCACAGGGACAAGGTTTTGAGGAAGACAAAGGCCGAGGCAATGGCAAGCGAGGAGCACTTTGACGGCAAGCCGACAGAATGAGGGCGTGAAGATGGAGGCGCGTGCTGCACTTGCAAGAAAGGCCCTGCCAAAGTTCCTGGCAGCAATCCCAGTGCTGGCTGCAGTTTTTTTCATACCTGCAGGCACGCTTGACTATTGGCAGGCATGGGTTTACAGCGCAATTGTGCTTGTGCCGCTGCTCTTTGTTGTTGCCTATTTCCTGAAAAATGACCCTGCACTGCTGGAGCGGCGCATGCACATGAAGGAGAGGGCAAAGGGCCAGAGTGCGATAATCAAGATGGCAACGCTCATTATCACCATAGGCTTCCTGCTGCCAGGCCTGGACAGGCGCTTTGGCTGGTCGCACGTGCCTGCTGAGCTCTCGCTTGCTGCTGATGTGCTTGTGTTCCTTGGCTATGCGCTCGTGTTCCTTGTTTTCAAGGAGAACAGCTATGCCTCAAGAATAATAGAGGTGGCGAAGGGGCAGAAGGTCATTTCAACAGGGCCTTATGCTGTTGTGAGGCACCCCATGTACGCGGGCTTCCTGGTGATGTACATTGCAACGCCGATTGCGCTGGGCTCCTACTGGGCCCTGCCTGTTTTCCTGCTGCTGGTGCCTGCAATGGTGCTGAGGATACGCGGGGAGGAGAAGCTGCTGCGGTCAGAGCTGCCGGGCTATTCAGAGTATTGCAAGAGGGTGAGATACAGGCTCGTGCCCGGCCTATGGTAATTGATTTATATTGGCGGATGAAATAGGGAAGTGGTGCTGATTTGGCTGCAAACTTGGGCAAGGAGGAAATATCCGCAGGCTTGAGCAAGGCAAGGACAGAGGCGCTCACTGACGGCATCTTCGCGTTCGCCATGACGCTTCTTGTCATGACGATAAATGTGCCTGTGGAGGTGCCTGCCGGCACCACGAATGAAAATATTCACGCGATGCTGAGCACGCACATTGTCGACATTGTGCATTATGCTGTTGCATTCCTCATTCTTGCAATATTCTGGGTGAGCCACCACCAGCTGTGGTCCAAGCTGAAGTACCTCGACAACCGGCTGCTCTGGCTGAACCTGGCCGGCCTGCTGTTTGTGGCGCTGCTTCCATTCTCAACGGCATTCGCCGAGACTTATGTGAACTTTCCGCTTGCTGCAATAGTTTTCGAGATGAACATCCTGCTAGTGTGGCTGCCAATGTACCTGCAGTGGAGGCACCTGCGCGGCCATGCCGTCTTGAGGGCGGAGGGCCTGGATGCAAAGACGCTGGACAGGACTGAAAGGAGGACTCTTGTGCTTCCTGTAGTGACTGTTGTGGCAATTGCTATTGCAATTTCGGGCAGCACGTGGAGCACGGCGCTTTACCTGCTCACGCCCCTGCTGATAAAGCTTGCTGACAGGAAGTAGATGCCGTTTTCTTTTAGCGCAGGTTTTCAGTTTTCTTTTCTAGCGCAGGCTCATTGCCTTTTTCTTTCTAGCGCAGGCTCATTGCCTTTTTCTTTCTAGCGCAGGTCTTTCTTTTTCGCGAAAAAGAAAGAAGTGCAGGGGGAGAGATTCGAACTCCCGAACTCCTAAGAGACCAGATAACGCATTGCAGCCCGAAGGCCGCGATCTTGAGTCTGGCGCGTTTGACCTGGCTCCGCAACCCCTGCGAAAGGAACCGAGGTTCCTTTCAGACCTCCTTTGCTGTTTGGGGGAGGGCGAGATTTATATAGGGGCGAAGGGGTAAATAAAGCAGACGCTTACGGGGTGGTTCCAATGGTGCAGAAAACGAGGGAGCGGGAAGAGGACATTGTCGTGGGCAAGTACACTATCAGGCCCAGCGACCCGAATTATGCAGGCTACAAGGCGCTCATGCAGAAGACATCGCCGGAGGAGCTGGAGAGGCACCTGACATACAAGGAGAACATTGGCAAGATTGAGAACAGGATTACGCGCGAGGCATATTTGATTGAGCTTGGGAAGGCGTTCAATTTCAGGAAGAGCGGGAAGGATGCTGAGGCTGACGCCATACTTTCGAATTTGGACAGGTTCCTGAAGAACAGGGGCATACTTGAGTCAAAGCCAGTGCCCACTGAGAAGGCGGAGGAGAAGAGGATGCATGGCGAGCCGTTGAAGGCTGATTCGGGCAAGCTGAAGCCAAAGGCAAAAGGAATTACTGAGGAGCTGCGGGCGCGCGAAGGGCCTGGCGGCGCTGCGAATATTGCTGAGAGCACAGGAAGGCGCGCGAAGGAGGAGAGGGGCGAAGCCGCTTCTGAAGAATGGGCAGTGCCTGCTGCTGGCGGCGTGACTGCAACTTCAAGGCAGGAGAAGAGAACACCCCGCGCAAGCGAGGAGGAGACAATCCCAAGGCCGCGCGTTATTGAGCAGCCCACGCACTACGACCCGCTCACATTCGCGAGGATAAATGACGTCGAGTCGGCATGGCATTTTGAGAGCTATGACGGCAAGCGCGAGATTTACTTCGACTCATCGCACACGGAGGAGGAGCTGAAGAAATACCTGCTCGGCAGGGGGCTGACAGGCAATGCATGCAAGGACGGCAGCTGCACCATGATAGCGCCCGAGCAGAAGGCGGTGCCGAAGAAGGAGGCGCCCAAGGCGGAGGCGAAGGCAGTGGCTGCGGGCCAGGTCCTGCACGCGACAGAAGACACGTTCTCGGAGATGGTGCTGAACTCCAAGGAGCCTGTGATAGTGGACTACTGGGCCTCATGGTGCGGGCCTTGCAAGCAGCTTGGGCCCGTGCTGGAGCGGGTTGCGGCAGAGTACGGCATAAAAGTTGTGAAGGTAAATGTGGATGAGGAGCCTGGCCTGTCCAATGGAATTTCCAGCATACCTGCGCTCCATATATACAAGGACGGCGTGAAGGTTGCCAGCGAAGTGGGCTTCATGGGCAAGGAGGAAGTCGTGGCGTGGTTCACTGGCGCGGCGCGATAATCACATTTTTATTTCTTTTCTTTGCACAGCTTAGCTGCTATTCTAGGAGCAGGTGATTGGATGATAACGGGTACAAGCGAGAATTTCGACAAGGAAGTGCTGAAGTCAAGCGTGCCGGTTGTAGTGGACTTCTGGGCATCGTGGTGCGGCCCGTGCAAGATGCTCTCGCCTATTGTGGACAAGGTGAGCGAGGATGCGGCCTACAAGGGCAAGGTGCACTTTGCAAAGGTGAATGTTGACGAGCAGCCTGATTTGGCTGGCAAGTACAACATCATGAGCATACCTACGCTGATGATTTTCAAGAAGGGCAAGCTGGTTGATGCAAGGCTCGGCGCAATGCCTGAGAGCGAGCTCCGCTCATGGGTTGACAAGGAAGCGCTGGGAAAGTAAGCAAGTTGCATGCGCCTCAGCCTGCACTGGGCAGATAGGCAGCTAGATGTGGCCGTAGTGCGGCATGGCGCCTGAGCTTTTTCTCTCGCCTATTGGCTTGCGCACTACGTAGACGAGGTCGCGCACAAGGTTGAATGTGCCAAGGAGCTTGAGCACATAATCGCGCTTGATGCGCTTGAGCTTTATCTGGCCGAAGTGCGTGACTATGAACGGGTCGAAGGGAAAGTGCCAGAATGTGTAGCTGTCAACTATTTCAAAGCCTGACAGCTCCAGCCACTGGCGCATGCTTTCCATTGTGAAGACGCGCACGTGGTCCCACACTATCCAAGCGCCTGTGTCGTAGGCGTACGGAGTCTTGACTATGAGCAGGCCGCCGGGCTCCAGGGCCTCGTAGGCTGTTTTCAGAACGCCCGCAACTTCCTTCTTTGTCTCCATGTGCTCGAGAAGGTGGAATGCCGTGACTACCTGGAATTTTTCGCTGGACCGGAAAGTTGTTGCTGAGCCTTCCACTGCGCGCAGGCCGTTTTTCATTGCAGCTGCGACTGCCTCCTTGCTGTAATCAACGCCGAGGCTGCCCTGCCCGCCGAAGCGCAGGATGTTGGAGCCATTGCCGCACCCGAGGTCAAGGAGCTTCTTGCCTGCAACTAGGGGCTTGACGTCGTTGTTGAATTTGTCCCACGCAACCTGCATGATAGCACCATCTGCGTATTGGCAGTAGGTATTTTTATTACTCTTCTTCGAACTCATCCGTGATTAACATGCCATACCAGGTGCCGAGGGGCACGCGCGATTTGATGCCAGAGCAGGCTCTTCTGCTAGAGGAGATTCTGGGCAAGGTGAGGCTGGTTTTCCGCAAGTACGGGTTTGAGCCGATTGAGACGCCTGCTTTTGAGCTGCTCGAGGTGCTGGAGAAGAAGAGCGGCGAGGAAGTGAAGAAGCAGATTTTCAGGGTGGGAGAGGGCGAGAAGCTGGGCCTGCGCTTTGATTTGACTGTTCCGCTGGCTCGCGTGGTGGCCGGCAATGCGTCGCTGGCAAAGCCTTTCAAGAGGTATCATGTTTCAAGGGTGTGGAGGCACGAGGAGCCGCAGAAGGGCCGCTTCCGCGAGTTCTACCAGGCTGACATTGACATTGTCGGGGCTGCCGGCATGGAGGCTGAGGCAGAGCTGCTGGCGTGCGCTAAGGAGGCGCTTGAGGCAATTGGAATGGAGCCGAAAAAGATACGGGTGAACAACAGGAAGATGCTGGATGCGCTTTTTGCGAAGATGGATTTGAAGGCAGGCGCAACTGCGATATTCCGCGCCCTTGACAAGCTGGACAAGCAGGGAAGGGAGGCTGTTGAGGCTGAGCTCAAGAGAATGGGGCTGAATGCAGGGGACATTGGGATGCTCATGCGCACTGTTGCAATGACTGGCGGCAATGATGCAAAGCTTGCGCATGTTGAAAAGGAGTTCCCGAATGAAGGCATTGCGGAAACGCGCGAGCTGCTGAAGCTGCTGGGCGAGTACGGCGTGAAGGCTGAGCTGGATATGTCGCTTGTGCGCGGCTTGGACTATTACACTGGGCCTGTTTTCGAGATTAGCGGCGGCGAGGGCATTGGCTCTATTGCAGGAGGCGGAAGATACGATAATTTGATTGAGCTTTACGGCTCAAAGGCTACGCCGGCTACT
This sequence comes from Candidatus Micrarchaeia archaeon, assembly GCA_041660725.1. GTDB lineage: Archaea > Micrarchaeota > Micrarchaeia > Burarchaeales > Burarchaeaceae > JBAZVU01. The sequence continues at coordinate 5,302 of JBAZVU010000067.1, forward strand.
GGCATTTCGCTGGGCATTGAGAGGCTGATGGAGCTCATGAAGGAGAGGGGAAGGAAGGCCGTGACCAAAGCATTTGTTGCAGCTGCGCAGGAGGAGTTCAAGAAAGAGGCGCGCGCTGCTGTTGCAAAGCTGCGCGCTGCGGGCATAGCTGCGCAGGTTGATTTGATGAACAGGAAGCTGGGCAAGCAGCTGGAGTATGCGCACTCGCAGGGCATTGCATTTGCAGTTATCATAGGCGAGAGGGAGAAGAAGGAAGGGAAAGTGACCTTAAGGGACATGAAGAGCGGCAAGGAGAAGGTTGTTTCGCTGGCTGAGGCAATCAAAGAGCTCGCTTAACTGCCCCCTCGACGTCCGCTATTTTTGCATTTGTCCTGATGCTGTTGGTCTTGAAGTGCGTGCGCGAGACGGTGAAATGCGAGGAGCGCAGCAGTTCCATTACCTTCTCTACCGGTACTGCAGATGTCTTCAGCTTCTCGGAAATTTTGTGCAGGTCAAAGTAGGTTGGCGGCAGTGACATTTCACTGGTGATGAGTGCAAGAAGCGCCTCAAGCTCCTTCTTGTTCTTGTAATTGCGCTCGCTGTTCAGGGACTTCATTTTTTCCACTGTTCTTGCATCCCACAGTGCGCCGAGCCAGAGAGGGCCGGCATGGGCATAGGGACTTTTGCATTTTGTGCATGAGTCATGGGCAGGCGTTCCCTCGCGCCATTCCCTGTTCAGGCACTTGGAGCAGTGCGAGATGTAGCCGAGCTTTTGCATTGACTTTTCCGCATTTTCCGCGCCTGCCTCGAGCCTCACTACTGCCTTGATGAAGTGCTGGCGCGAGAGGGTGAAAAGAGGCGCAGGGCCGAAGTTGAA
>JBAZVU010000068.1:0-6064 GCA_041660725.1 Candidatus Micrarchaeia archaeon
GAAGAGCACTGCAAGAAGCGCTGCAGGCGGGTAAACAATTGCGGCAAGAACCATTGAAAGCGCGCCAAGGCCTGCTCCAGGCGCAGGCGAGGGCATTGAAAAAGATTTGAGGAGCAAGTAGGCTCCAAGTGCGAAGAGTGCAAATGCAATTGCCTCAGGCGAGTACACGCCAACAGAGGCAAAGCGTGCGAATGCAGGCGCTGATGCCAGAAGCGCTGATGCAATGAGCGCGGGCGTTGAGGTGAACTGCTGCCTAAGAGCAAGATAGATGAAGGCTATTGCAAGTGTGCCAAAAATCGGGGCAATGTAGCCCAGTGGCATGACTGGCGCAAGTATGCCGGTAATCTGGTAGAATACGTTTGCAGGCCCAGTGCCTGCTGCATAGGCCGCATAGCCTGCTGCATTGCTGAAAGAGTCTACTGACAAGTATGGCCTGCTTACGAATGTGAGGAAAGCAAAGGCGAAAACTGCCAGTGCTATTATTTTCCATCTCTCGCCTGCATCCATAATCTCCCTCAGGCGCTATTTGTCAAGCACGAATTTAAAACCGTAGTGGATGAGCCCCTCGTCGCCGCTTTCCTGTATCTTCCTGAAAACCATCTTCAGCGGCGCGCCTATTTTCACGTCTTTCATCTCGCAGTCCACTACCTGCGCAGTGAGCTTGGGCCCCTCGTCCAGCTGCACTATTGCAAGCACATAGGGCGCCTCTATCTCAAAGCCGCTTGGCGGCACATTTACAAGAGTGTAGGAGAACACCTGGCCCTTGCCTGAGAACTTGTGCTCAACTATCTTGCCCTTGCGCCTGCATTTCACGCAGATGTGCCTGAGCGGGAAATAGTAGCTGCCGCACACCTCGCACTTGCTGCCTATGAGCCCGTATCTTTCGGGTATTTTGCGCCAGCTTGAAGGTGAACTCAGCATAAACTCAACCCCTCTTCAGTATGTGCGTCACGCAGGTTGCGCCGCTTCCGCCAACATTGTGCGTCATTCCGACCTCAGCGCCAGCAACCTGCCTTGCGCCCGCCTCTCCGCGCAGCTGCCAGACTATTTCCGCAATCTGCTTCACGCCAGTTGCGCCTACAGGATGGCCGCAGCCTTTCAGGCCGCCGCTGGTGTTGACTGAAATCTTTGCATTCAGGGCAGTCTCGCCATCAGCAGTCATCTTGCCGCCCTGCCCCTTTTTGCAGAAGCCCAAATCTTCTATAGCCATTATCTCGGCAATTGTGAAGCAGTCGTGCACTTCAACAACGTCAATGTCATTCGGCCCCACTTTTGCGTGCTCATAGGCCTTCTTTGAAGCTACAATAGTCGCATCAAGGCGCGTGAGGGACTCGCGCGAGTGGAGCGCGAGCTTGTCGCTTGCCTGCGTGCTCGCCACGATTTCTATTGGAGTGTCAGTGTATTTCTTTGCATCTTCAAGAGGCACGAGAATTGCAGCTGCAGCGCCGTCAGTAATGGGCGAGCAGTCAAACACCTTGAGCGGGTTCGCAACCATCTTTGACTTCATCACTTCCTCAATTGTAATCTCCTTCTGGAACTGCGCGTACTTGTTCTTCGCCGCGTTCTTATGGTTCTTCACTGCAACATGCGCAAGCTGCTCCTCAGTTGTGCCGTACTCGTGCATGTGCCTCTTTGCCATCAGCGCATAAACGCTCGGGAATGTGGCGCCCATGAAAAGCTCCCACTCCTGGTCCCCCGCGCCGCCCAAAGCCGTTGTGACCTCGCCAGTGCTCACGTCAGTCATCTTCTCAACGCCGCCCACTACAACGCGGTCATGTATGCCGCTTGCAACGGCCATGTAGCCTGTGCGCATTGCAACGCCGCCGCTTGCGCATGCATCTTCAACGCGGGTGGCGGGTATGGGGTTCAGGCCCATGTAGTCTGCTATGAGCGCAGTGATGTGCTCCTGGCCTATGAGCCTGCCTGCAGCCATTGTGCCGCCGTAAAGCGCGTCTATGTCCGAGCCCGCCATATGCGCGTCCTCAAGCGCCTTCACGCCAGCCTCGGTAATAAGGTCGCGGAAGCCCCTTTCCCAGCTCTCGCCGAACTTTGTGAGCCCCACGCCAACAATTGCAACTCTCCTCATGATTTCACCATTTGCCAGAATCTACAAGCTCTTCAGCTTCTTTCTATGCTTCACGTACAGGCCGTAATCAAGATACTCCTTCTTCTCAACATATTTGGCAAGCGCCTGCGCAGGCTTCCTCTTCTTCTCAAGCAGGTCAGTTGTCTTGATGAGGAAAGAATCGCTGCCCGCACCGCTTCCGAATGATGTGACCATTATGAGCTGGCCCGCCTTTGCAGCATCCAGCACGCCGCACAGGCCAATCATGCTCGCGCCTGAGTAGGTGTTTCCAATTACAGGAGTCCAGAGGCCGTGCTTCAGCTTTTCCTTTTCAACTCCAAGCATTTTAGCAGCCTGGAGCGGGAATTTGCCATTGGGCTGGTGGAACACAACATGGTCCAGCTCCTTTGCCGTCACGTGCATTTTCTCCATCAGGCCCTTGGATGCATTCACAACGTGCTTGAAATATGCAGGCTCGCCAGTAAAGCGCCCGCCGTGCGATGGGAACTGCGCCTCGGGCCTTCGCCAGAAGTCCGGCGTATCTGTAGTATAGGAGTAAGTGCCGAGAATTTCAGCAAGCAAATTGTCCTTGCCTATCAGGAACGCGCCAGCGCCAGCACTTGCGCTGTATTCAAGCGCATCGCCAGGCCTGCCCTGCGAAGTGTCAGAGCCAATTGCCAGGCCGTGCTTGATCATGTCCGACATCACCATGCCCATGCAGCACTGGATTGCAGTAGTGCCTGCCTTGCATGCGAACTCCAAATCAGCTGCTGTAAGGTGGGGCGTTGCGCCAACTGCCTCTGCCACCATTGTTGCTGTTGGCTTTACAGCATACGGGTGCGACTCGCTTCCTACAAATACAGCGCCAATAGTTTTCGGAGAGATGCCTGCCACACTCAGCGCATTTCTCGAGGCTTCAACAGCCATGGTGGCAGTGTCCTCGTCCAAGTCCGGCACGCTCTTCTCATGAATGCCAAGGCCATTGGTTATGCGCGAGCCTTCCTCGCCCCAGATGCGCGCTATTTCGTGCGCCTTTATCCTGTAGCGCGGCACATATGCGCCGTAGCCAATGATTCCAACAGCCATCATGATCGCCTTTTTACCATTTCTTCAATGCATCCGTAATCTTGGCCAGGTCCAGTTTTGTGGTGAGAATAGGAATGCGCTCCTTCTGCGCTATTTTCACTGCAAGCTTGTCAACACTCTGCAGGCCGTGCAAAACAACAATGCTCGGCTTCATTGGCGTCACCCTGATGACGACCATTGGCGAGCGGCCTGTGCTCACCTCTGTAAATACAAAGGCCCTTTCATTCGTCTGCCCGTAGAGCTTCGGGAACTCGCTGTAAGGAAGCTCCATTATGACTTTGATGCTGTCTATCAGCGTGTAGCCGTAAATTTTCTTCTCCCTCAAAAGCTCCTCATTCACTATTACTTTTGCGTCAATTGCTTTTGCAAAATCTTCCGCACTGATGGCACTCGAGAAGTCATGCACTTCAAAGAAATTCTCTGGCTTCTCCTCTTCCTTGAAGCGCTGCACAACTGTGCCGCCCCTCTGAGCGTCTATTGCTGTAAGCGCCTCGATGAAGCGCCTCACCACGCCTATGCCTGGTGATTTGCGCCTGTTGCCCTCATAATCGCTGATGGTGCTCGCAGATATTTTGAGATGCTCGCCAAGCTGCACCTGCGTGATGCCGAATATCTCGCGCCATTTCTTCATTGTGCCGCCGGGCGTGTCGCTGAGCGCTATCTCGCCTGCAATGCGCACTGCCATCTTGTCCACAGCATCAGCCTCTAGCTTTCCATCTCGCGTGTTTGTATATTTCCGCCCATTGCCTTACAGGGCTTCGTCAATTAATGCTCAAGTAAGGCTTTTAAAGGTTATCGAACACGGCTTCGTCAGCTGGCGTATGCGCCTATTTCACACGTCTGAGGAACATCATTATCAGGGAAAATGCGTCTGTAACTGAGCGGACAAGCCGCTGGCCCTGGGCTATCAGCATCTCACCAGTAGCTCCCTCGCGGGCCACAACTGCCCCAAGCCTTTCCCCGCTGCGCAGGCGCGTAATGCCAATGGCAAGCTCATCCCCGCCCAGGCCAAGAAGCCTGAGTGAAGAGCCCATGAAGCGGAAGCTGAACGCAAACAGTGATGCAGGAAGCAGGAGCAGCAAAGTGAGCCAGTTCTCCTTCAGGAACTGCTTCTTGCTTGGCGTGTGCGTGAACTTGAAGTAAAGGTCCAGCGTAATTGCAATGAGCGCAAGCAGCTCAACAGCAGCTACCACGAACTTCAGCGACTCGTTCATGGGCACAGTAAGCTCAATGATGAAGAGCACGAGAAGCAGCGTGACAAGGGCAGTGAGCAGATAGTTCCACTCGCGCTTTTGCCAGAACTCTATGTTGAAACGCGCCTTTGCCATGCTTGAATTAGGCCTGTGAGAGAATTTAAAACTAGCACATTACGGGCTGATGAAAATGAAGCGCATTGACTTCTTGTCATCCAGGCGGCAGAAGCCGTAGCGCTCGAACTGCAGCCTGTCGCCCTGCTCAAGCTTTGCGGCATCTGGCTCAACAAGCCCCTGGTCAACGCGCATGCTGTAAGGGTTGAACTCGCCGTTCTCCAGCAGCAAATCGCCGGGCACCATCACGCTTGCCCTGATGCCCTGCTCATTCACCCACTGCACTTTCTTGTCAGGCCCGGGCGCATCGCCCGCGTAGCTTCCAGAAATTTCGCCTGCATTCACTGCCTCAACCTTCACATTGAACAAATCCTTGAGCCTGAACACCTCGCCCACTTTCAAGAGGTCTGCATCAGCCTTGGCTATGAACAGCTGGGAGCCGCCTGTCATGCTCCTGAAGCCCATCTTCTCGTCAGCAGGATGCCTGTGCAGCTTTGCCTCCTTTTCAGGCGCGCCCTTCACTGTCAGCTTCACTGGCTCAGGCACGAAGAAATAGCGCGGCGCAACTGGGTCAAGCATCTTCTTGTTCTCTGCAAGCAGCGCGCCCCAGCCCGGCATGCTCTCTGTTTTTGCAAGGCCGAAAGACAGGACAAATGCCCTTATTGCATCCGGGAAAATGCCGCGCCTGCGCAGGGCAGCAAGAGTGGGCAGCCTCGGGTCATCCCAGCCGCTCACTTCCTTCCTCTCAATCAGCGGCGTGATAAGGCGCTTGCTGATTGGTGCATTCTTTATTTGCAGGCGCGCGAACTCAACAAGAATGGGCTTGCGCATGCCAAGCGCATCAAGTATTGCATAATAGAGCTCATCGCGCAGCTCATACTCCTTTGTCCTCATTGCGTGCGTCACGCCTTCAAGAGAGTCTATTATAGGAGCGTCAAAGTCATACATCGGCCAGAGCGAGTACTTGTTGCCCTGCCTGTAGTGCTTCTTCTCAATGATGCGGAACATTGTCGGGTCGCGCATCACTGTGTTGACAGCCTTCATGTCGCCCTTGAACCGTACAATCAGCTTCCTCTCGTGCACCTCGCCCTGCTTCAGCCTGTCCCAAAGAGCCAAATTCTCCTTCGCCCCGCGCGACCTGCATGCGCACGCCTCTCCTGATGCCCTGTTGGCCTTCATTTCCTCGGGCTTGCACTCGCAGACGTACAAATCACCTGCCTCAAGCATCTTCTCAGCATAGGCATAGAGCTTTGGTATGCTGTCGCTCACATAAGTTTCCGCATCCCACTTCACGCCAAGCCATGCCAGCCCCTCCTTAATTGCATCTGCAAATGCCTGGCTTTCCTTCTCAGGATTGGTGTCATCAAAGCGCAAAAGGAATTTGCCGTCATACACGCGCGCTGCCTCATAGTCAAGCAGTGCAGCTTTTGCATGCCCAATGTGCGGATAGCCGCTGGGCTCTGGCGGGAAGCGCGTGACAACCTTGCCCCTCTGTGCATCTGGCAGGGTGAGGCCTTTCTTCTCCTCCTTCTTCTCAGCAAAAGTGTAGCTCTTCAGTTTTTCCTCAATCTCTGCCTTTGGCATCTGGTTGATTACTGAGACTGTT
>JBAZVU010000069.1:0-5998 GCA_041660725.1 Candidatus Micrarchaeia archaeon
GGAAACCATGATGCGGTTCGGCGCCAAATCCTCAATCGAGGTCAGCACTCTCTCGCTTCCATTGATGATGAAATAGCCGCCCGGGTCTTCCGGATCCTCGCCATTCTCAATAAGCTGCTGCCTGTTCAGGCCCTCCAAATGGCAGAGCTTGGACTTGACCATCACTGGCAGCTCGCCAATGAATACTTCTGGGAAGCCGCGCCTCTCAACTCCATTCACAATCGGAATAATTTCCAAAAAGATAGGCGCAGCATAAGTCAAATCGCGCATGCGCGCCTCCATCGGCGTGATGCTTCGGCGCGAGCCGTCTGCCTCCATCATCATTGGCTTGTCCTCAAGCCTTACCCTGCCGAGCTTCAGCTTGTAGTTCTCAATGTTAGGCTCAATTATGCCCACCCTGTCAATGACTTCCTGTATGCCAAAGGAGACGAACTTGTTGTAGCTCTCCAAGTGCTGGCGCACGAGGGAGTTTTCCTTGAAATATGAATCAAGAAGTTCAGCGGTTGCCATGATTTTCCCCACTTTTCTGGAACTGCGCGGTGGATTTGCAGAAGGGGCCCTGCCATTTGCAGCTTTGCTGCAAAAATGTGCAACGGCGTTCCGTTGCACACCCCTTTCTAAACCCCCTGCCGTGCCTCCCACTCACCAATAACTGACTCTAACCTACTTTATCACAAGCCTGTAATTCTGCACTTCTGTGTGCGGGTCTGCGTCATTCTTCCTGAAAACGCACACAATGTCGCCTTCCTCTGCCTTCAATGCCTTTATTGCCTGGTCCCCTGAGAATATCTTCTGCATCTGCTCGGGCTTGAGGCCAGTTGAATCGAAAAACTTCTTGCGCTCGTCCTGTGTAAGTACCTGGTGGCGGGGAACTAGGAAATGCACTGTATGTTCGACCAAAATACCACCAAAATGCAAAGAATGCGCAAAGCACTCGCTAGAATGCGCGGAGTAATCCTTTGTCCCAGAAGTTATTTAAATACTGCCCCCGTCTTTTTGCAATAACTTTACCCCAGTAGCACCGCAAGCATAGGGTATCAGAGTGCCTTTTCCTTTAGATTCTGCCCTGCCAGCACGAACAAAAGCACCAGCCTAACCCCTGAATGCCAATCTTTATATAGCCTGAACTGCATATTCAAACCTAACTCTTTCGGGTATTTCCATGAGCGTTCTCCCACTACGACCAGCGATGAAGGCACGCGAGGCAGACAGCCACGCAGTCTTCGAGCGCATGCAGACAATTCTTGACTCCTTGAAGCGCGAGGCGCACCCGGACACAGGCGCGCTGGCCCTCTACGGCGCATTTGTGAGGCGCGCAGAGGACAAGTTCTCAGCATTCTTCCGCGCAATGCAGCCGCCTGAGGAGGGCATTGCATTTGAGCGCATGCACAATTACCTCCTCGGCAGGATGTGGGAGGAGCATTCAGCAGCTGCCCAGGACCCCTCGAGGAAAATGGAGCTGCTGGAAGCTGCAATACATTATTACGCGCTGGCGGAGCTTTCCAGCCAGGTCAAGCGCTGCAGGGGCGAGCATGGGAAGCTAGTCAAAGCAAAGCAGCCCCGCCTCTCAGTAGTCTCATTCGGCTCCGACGGCATAATCAGCATAAACTAAGGCTGCAGCGCATTTCCCTGCTCAAAAGTTTAAATATCAGAACCGGCATGAATCTCAGCTAATTCTAAGGGGGTGTTTGGATGAGTGGTGTATTAGGCTTGTCAGGTATTGTTTCAACAAGCCAGAACGGGATGAGCCAGAAGAAGCAGGCCGTGCTGACTTCTCTCGGCAAGAACCCTGCGACAGCGCTGGACAGGCGCTACCGCGATCCCAAATTCATGTTCTTCCACAGGCACTTTACCTCTCCAGCAACCAAGACAGCATACTACGAACTTGACATGAGATTCAAGGGCATGGCTGCAATGGGCGCTGCAATGAAAATGATGGAGGAGGCTGCAGAACTTCTCAAGAAGGGGCAGGCAGCTGAGTCCATGAAGGCGGTTGTTCTTCTGAAGGGCGCAGTCGAGTATCTTACGGATGCTGAAAAGAATGTCAGCAAGGCGAAAGACCCTGAACTCGCAAGGGCCTACTTGCAGCTGAGCGGCGATGCTGACGTGCAGCTTCAAATGGCTGATGCGCAGATGCGCCGCGAGACCGGCGGTGAAACTGCAGCTGCAAAACCCGCGAACAAAGCGCAGCAGACTGCCAGGCCGACCTCCTTCAGGGACCTGCTCGAAAGCAAAAAGTAGTCTTCTTTTTTCTTTTCTCTTTCTACTTCTTTTTCTTCCCTTCCAGCATTCCCTTCATCTTCTCCCTCAGCTCATCGCGCCTGCTGTCAAATGCCTTCTCAGTCTTCCTCACTTCCTTCACGCCCTCCTTGAGCTCAGCAAGCTTTGTGCCCTTGCCCGAAAGCTCTGCCTGCACGTCGAGAAGCTGCATTGACTTGGAAAGCAGGCGCAGCTGCTTCACCAGCCTGTCCCTCTCCTCCTCCATCTCAGTAATAGTGTCCCGCACAGCGAGCAGCTGGTCCCTCTTTGAAAGCGCTGTCTCGTACTTCTCCAGGCCCTTGCGCGCAAGCTCCAGCTGCACCTCAATGTCCTTCTTGTTCGCATTGAGCACAGAGGTCATCTCATCAGCAAGCTTGCGCATCTGCTCTGCCTCGCGCCTGAAGCTCGAGTCAATGCCTGCCAAATCCACTTCATAATCTTCAACTGATGAGAGCAGCCTGTTCTTTGCCTTCAGCAGCTCCTCGTATTTGGTCTCATGCACCTTCAGCGCATTCTCAATGGAATCAGTGCGCTCAGCCAGCACAGTGTTCTGCGCATTTATCTCGCGCTCAAGCGCCTCAATCTTCTCCTTCTCGCGCCCGAGCCTCTTCATGTTCTCAGTAACCTCGCCGCTCACGAGCATCTCGCGCATCGTGCCAAGGTGCCTGTCAATCTCCTTCACCTGCGAATCCAAATTCTCAATGAGCGCCTGCGCATCCTTCTTCGCCTTGAGCATCTCGTCCATCTTTCCCTCGAGCTTGCCCATTGCGTCAATTACGCCAGTCATCTGCTTCTTCTGGTCAGTGCTCCTCTTCATCTCCTCATCCAGCGAGCCCCGCATCTCCTTTATGTTTCCAAGAGTCTCATCCAGCTTCTTGCGCGCATCCAGTATCTCATTCACGCGCTGCTTCAGCTCAGGCGTGTTCTCAACAGCCTTTGCGCGCTCCCTCATCTGCTCCAGCAGCTCCCTCTTTGTAGAAATGTCCCGCTCAATTGCATCCAGCTTTCCCTTCACTTCGTCAAGGCTCTGCATCTTTGCCTGGAAAATCTTCTCCTTGTCCCTGTCAACATCATGCAGCGCATCCAGCCTTCTCCTCAAATTAGCAGGAAGCCTGTCATCCATGGCGCCCGACAGCTTGTCCAGCTCGCCCCTTATCTCCTCCATCTCCCCGCTGCGCGTGCGCGCCCTCTCTATCAGCGCCGCAATGTCCTGCGCAACAGCGCTCTTCTGCGCCTGCACCTTTTGCACGCGCGTGCCAAGCTCTGCATCATCCAGCTCCTTCCACACCAAGTAGATTTTTGTAAGCTGGTACTCCACCTTGAGCAAATCCTGCTCCTCAAGCGAGCGCGCCCATCCTTCTGCCACCTGCGGCGCAACCCCGACAAGGCGCGCAGCCTCGCCCAGTTCAATGCGCCCCCTGTCATGCACCAGCTTGATGAGGCCGTCAATGCCCGTCGTAACGTTAAGCGAATCCTCAGCCATTGGAATCAGCTACCCCATCGCCTTGCCCGTTATTAAACCTTACCTGCCCCTGAAGCGCACCCCCTCTCCCTTCTCTCTGCAATAATCTTACCCTCGTTTTCCAGCAGAGTATTGGTACGTGCGGGTGGGGAAACATTTTTAAACCTAGCCCCTAATGTTTTTAAAGTTTGGCATGGGCGCAACGTCGGAGCCGCTAGTGCCTGGCAGAAGGAGGCGGACGTTATGGTTGGAATTTGCCCTGAATGCGGAAGCAAGAAGCTGGTAAAGGACAATGAGAAAGGCGAAGTTTCCTGCAGCGAGTGCGGCCTGATAGTCAGCGAGGAGCTGGACACCGGGCCAGAATGGCGCGCCTTTGACAGCGAGCAGCGCGACAAGCGCGCGCGCGGCGGCGCACCAGTGAAGTACATGCGGCCCAACAAAGGCTTGGTGACAGAGATAGACCAGTACAACCGCGACATCCATGGCGTTAAAATCTCATCCCGCAAGCAGGCGCAGCTCTACCGCATGCGCAAATGGCACAAGCGCGCCTCAATAGCAGGCTCGATGGAAAGAAACCTGTCAATAGCTCTCAGTGAGCTTGACCGCATTGCCTCTTACCTCGGCCTGCCAGAAAACATCCGCGAAGCCTCAGCACTCATGTACCGCAAGTGCGTTGAGAAGGGCCTCATCAGAGGAAGGCTCATCGAAGCAGTGGTAGCAGGCGTCATCTATGCTGTTTGCAGGGAATACGGCGTTCCGCGCACACTTGATGAAATAGCAGAGCTTTCAAGCATTGAGAAAAAGGAAATAGGCCGCGCCTACCGCTTAATAGTGCGCGAGCTTGGCATGCGCATACCTCTCACAGACCCCACCCAATATGTCCCGCGCCTCTGCAGCTCCCTGAAGCTGAGCGGCCAGGTGCAGGAAAGGGCCATTGAGCTCCTGCGCAAGGCAATGCACAGGCACACCATTTCAGGCAGCGGGCCGAGCGGCATAGCTGCGGCATCAGTTTACATCGCATCCTCGCTTGCAGGCGAAAGGCGCACGCAGAAAGAGGTCGCAGACGTGGCGGGCGTCACGGAAGTGACGATACGCAACAGGTACAGGGAGCTCAAGCACGACCTGAACCTGCGAGTCTGAGCGCAGCGCTGGCATGGCAAGAATTATATTTAACCTATGTGCCAGCAAGATGCACAGACAGGGGCCGGTAGCTTAGTCTGGTTGGAGCGCTCGACTGATACAATCTTCTGCGTGGACGCTGGAATGCGTCGAAAACCCGCAGGAGGTTTTCGACATCGAGAGGTCCTGAGTTCAAATCTCAGCCGGCCCACTTCTTTTCCTTAGGCATACTTCGGCACAGTAACCTGATTCAAGAACAAGTTCGGAATATCGCCGTGCTGGTAAGTGGCACTTCCATTCTTCATGCTCGCAACAACAGTCCCGCGCGCCTCAACCTCAATGCTTTTCACAGCAGGCGCCTTCTCAGCAGGCTTCTGCGCCTGCATGGGCTTGGGCGTGGATGTCATCACCTGATTCTTGAGAATGCTGTTGAGCTCCCTTTCAGCATCTTCCTTTTGCTTCTTGAGCGCCTCTCTTTTTTCCGGAGGTTCGCCATACATCCTATAACTAAGGCCCGTGATGAGGTTGCTGAGATTCCTTTTCTTTTGCTGCAGAGACTCCTGGACAGGCTGCTGCTGCTTGAACTCGCTTTCCTTCTTCTTCTCCGCAGCCGCCACATTGCCCATGCCTTTCTTTCTGCTTCCCCGGAATATAAACCTTTATATTTGAGCCCAGCGAAGCAAAAGCATGCTCGAAGTAAGCTCAACTGACATAACCTATGTCGAGGGCAGGCGCACCTCAGACCAGCCAGTAAGCGGGCTCGGAGTGAACATCACTCTCGAAGATGTAGTGGGGCGCGGGCAGGAGCTTGAAATCTCATTCACTTACACTGTCACTTACTCTGAGAACGTAGGCTCTCTTCTCATGCGCGGCAAGCTGCTTGCGAAGGGCGAGCTCGCCGAGTGCCAGGAAGCATCGAGAAAATGGCGCGAGGCAAAGCGCCTGCCGCGCGAGTTCGGAGAGGAAGTGCTCAACACCATCAACTATCTGTGCGGCACCAACGGCACATTCGTCTCTCGCGCAGTGAACCTCTCGCCTCCAATGCTCCCGCCAAAAATAGAACTCACAGAAGACGGCGCTGAAGGCACAAGCAAGCCTCAGTAATTAGCATTCTCCTTCTCAAGAACCAGCACTCAGTAATCCTCTTCCTTCTCGTAC
>JBAZVU010000070.1:0-5963 GCA_041660725.1 Candidatus Micrarchaeia archaeon
AGCAGGGCGGGTTTGTGAAGGGCTGCACGCTCTATTCCTCACTGCTCGTGCAGGAGATTTACCCCGACATAAAGGTGCCGACAGCGATAGGCGTGAGGAGCTTGCTGGAAGGGCAAGTGCTCCTGCATGGAACAGTTACTGACGGGCCCACGAACGGCGGCCTGGTTTTCTCGGGCGACAAGGGAGAGCACGGGATGTCGAACCATGTTGGCGTGACAATACAGGGAAGCGATGGGAAGTGGTATGTGTACCAGGATTACAAGGGCCTGAGCATCACGCCGCTGGACAAGTGGGTGAATGAGGTTGGCTTTGCAGGCAGCACATTCAGCCAGCATGAAAGGACAATAAGGCGTGAGTACGGGAACGAGACTGCAGACACCATAATGAATAATGAGTACGATGGCAGGGTGTGCTTCGGCCGCTATCCTGGTACGTAGTTGAAAAGAAAAAGAGCTGAGGCATTGGCCTGATGGCCAATTTCTCTTCTTTTTCTTCGAAAAAGCTGAGGCCGAGATTTGAACTCGGAATCCCTTGCGGGAACCAGTTTGCTCGGGCACCCTTCGTGGGGGTGTAGAGCGGGGGCTTGCCCCCTTCTTTCGAGACTGGCGCAATACCGGATTCTGCCACCTCAGCATCAGAAACCTGCGGTTTCCGATACATTCCCTTCTGTCTTTCATTCGGCACGTAAATACTATTTAAAGATGTGCAGCAAAAGCGGTTCTCATGAAGCCCGTCATTGCATTGAATTTCAAGGTGTACAAGGAGTCGCTGGGCGAGCGGGCGCTTGCGCTATGCGAGATTGCGACTGAGGTGGCCATGGTGAGCGGCGTGCGCATCATTGTCGCGCCGCAGGCTGTTGACTTGCGCGAGGCAGTGCGCGTTGGCTCTGATGTTTTTGCGCAGCACTGCGACTCTGCGGTGCAGGGCGCATTCACGGGCTCGATTACTGCCGAGAGCCTGAAGCATGCGGGAGCCAAAGGCTCGCTTCTCAATCACTCTGAGCACAGGATGCCTGCTGCCGAGATTGCAAAAGCAGTTGAGAGGCTGAGGGCTGCTGGCTTGGAGAGCATGGTGTGCGCGCATGACGCGCATGAGACTGCGGAGCTGGCAAAGCTCAAGCCCACGTTCGTTGCAGTGGAGCCGCCTGAGCTGATTGGCAAGGGCGTGAGCGTTTCCAGTGCAAAGCCAGAGGTTGTGACTGGTGCTGTTGCACTGGTAAAGAAGAGCGCGCCCAGCGTGCCTGTGCTGTGCGGGGCTGGAGTGAGCAATGCTTCTGACGTGAAGACGGCCATGCATCTGGGCGTGAAGGGCGTGCTGCTGGCAAGCGCCTTTGTCATGGCACAGGACCCGAAAAAGCTTCTTGAGGACATGGCCGCGGCCATGGAATAGGAAAAATCAACCGAATCCTGCCCAGATTTGACTTATTAATGTTACCTGACAAAATTATGAGCATCAGACAATATGGCCGACACTGAAAGGTGGCGTCCAAGAAAATAGATAGGTGAGACAATGGGTTGGGAAGACAGAGGAGACAGAGGCGGAAGAGGCGGACGTCGCGGCAGTGGTGGCGGCGGCGGGGGCTTCGGTGGCCCGCGCGAAATGCACAAGGCAACTTGCTCAGACTGCGGTGCCGAGTGCGAGGTTCCGTTTGCGCCGACAGAGGGCAGGCCGGTTTATTGCCGTGACTGCTTTGCAAAGAGGAGGCCTCCGAGGTAAGGAGGCTAATGGCTGAAGCTACTCCGGAGTGATTCGGGGTGCTTCAGCCGCCTTATTTTTTCTTAATTTTCTGAGTCTTGTTTTCTGAATAAATAGTGCTTAGCGGAGAATTATCTCGTCAGCATGCTTCAGGCGCCTTATTTTCTCTATTACTTTTCCTGAGAGCTTGCCGTCTATTATGATTGTGAGCACTGGCTCTGGGAACAGGTCTGCATCATCAGCGATTATCTGGCGTATGCTTATCTTCTCCTTTGCGAGTATGCCAGTAATGTCGGCTATTATGCCGGCCTCCTCTGGGTTGGCGTGCACTTCTATCACGTCGAAGCCCATGCTCTTGGCTGCCTTGGAGATGTTGGAGCGCGGCTCAAGCCCCTGGAAGATGCCGAAGAGGAAGTCATCCTCTGCTATTTCTTTCGCTGTCTCTATGACCACGCGCCTGTCCACGTTGAGGGCGCGCGCCATCTTGGCGGGCGCTATTTCTATTGAGTTGCAGTAAATCTTGCCGTCATTGTCCACGCGCAGGCCGTAGCGCAGCATTGCCTCTGCCACCGTGCGCCGCGCACGCTGGCCGGCGAAGAACTTTTCGAGCTCTTTATGCATATGCCTAATTTTGTGCATTTTCAAGTTTAAAAGCCTTTTTTGCTGCAATGTATCTTTATGTGCAGTTATGTTTAAATATGTAGCACGCTGCTATTCTGCCACGAGGTGTTGCGAATGAGCGTGATGCAGGGAAGGGGTTCGCTTTGGGATGCGGCTGCAGATTAGTACAGGGCAGAATGGAAGCGTGACTGGAAAGAACGGCGCTGTTTCTCCTGAAAGAAGGATTGTGGAGCTGTCTGCTTTGAAGTTGCCTCCTGAGCGGAGCATGCACCAGCCGGCAAGCGTTCCGCAAAACGGAACGATGCCCATTTCCCAGCAGGGAAATAGGGAGGAACCGACCTTTGGGCATGATGCAAAGCTGAAGTCTGCGGAGAATGGAAAGGTCACTGTGAATATTCTTGGCTGCTGAGCCGAGGAAAGGAAAATGAAAACAAAAAATGGGGTGAAAACATGCAAATGAACATGAATGGAAGGGGTGTATTTTGGGGCAGGTAAGGCAGGAGGAGAGATAGCTAGTTCTAGGGAGCCGGCAGCGAAGGCGTTCGGAAGGCGCCTGCTGGAAATGGCTGGGAGAGCAAGGGAGAATTTCAGGGAAGCACGGCTGGACGCGCCAACAAAATTTGGCATGGATTATAGAATCGGCTGTGAATTCGAGGGATTTGTGGGCATGCTATATGTTGACTATGGCAAAGACCCGCTCACCACATATCTGCGCAGCGACCCCATTACAGTCCGAGAAGTTGAAGCAGTGAAGGCAGAGGCTAGCGGGGAAATAACTGTCGAGTATCTGAAAGCGAGAAGGAAGGCACAGGACCGCGAGAGGGGCGTGGAGATAGGCAAGCGTATGGCGCAGTTCAGGGAAGATGCCAAGCCTACGGCGAAAGAAGAGAAAGCGGGGTCAATGAGCGCACGGGAGTTCATGAAGCGGCTTAAAGAGATACATAGAGAGGCGTATAGTTATGGACGACGCGGGTCGGAGGAGTTTATTGGAAACGTCGCCATAACAGTATTGTCAGCAATAGGCATTGTATGCGTGTTCGTAGGTACGACGATGGATGCCATGGGGGCCGGAGTCCCGCTCCGGCAGGCAATTGGCGAAGCCGTCAAAATGGTTAGTGTGATACCGGCCCTAGGACTTGGTGTAATCGCACTATTTGAGACGGCATTTGTAATTAGGGCAGGTTCAGAAATGGTAGAGGCCAAGCACAAGGCGCAGTTCAGGACCGCGGCTGAGGCGCAGCCAACAAAGGAGGAGGAGGCAGCATACCTGAAGAAGCTGCTGAGACTGCCGGAGCTTCGCAGGAACAGGATGCCGGGCATCATTGAGCAGAAGGAGCCGAAGTCAGAGAAGGTGAGGCATAAGCCGCCTACTGAAGGGATTGACCCGTTCGGAATATACGGCTGATGTAAAGGGTTTGGAAAAATGAAATGAAAAAAAACGAGGTGGAAAAATGAAACAAGTGGGAAGGGGTGTACTTTGGAGCAGGCAAGGCGGGAAGTGAGCAGCAGGGGCCGGAGTTCGGAAAGCGGGCGGGAAAGCCGGCTGCTGAAGGAATATTGAAGGGTAAGGAAAAAGCAGCAGGAGTTGCAGGAAACAGAAGCAGGACGGACGCGTTGGTTGATTTGCTTGTTTCCGCTCTCACATCCTATGAACGCCTGCCAGCTGGGCGGCGTTTGGAAGCGGCGATGATATCGCACCACATCACATTCGGGACTGGCGAATTAACTGCAGAACAAATCAAGAAGCTGGAATCGGTTTTCGAGAATGGCGGTCCTGCGGCGGTTTCCGTAATGGCAAATGTCTTCGGGTTACGCGGCATGTATGGCTCGCTGGCGGTGATGCGGGATGCAAGAGATAGAGTGGCTGGAGTGATGAGGGCCAAAGAGGCGGCCTCATTGAAGAAGATGAAGACAATGATTGAGTCCGACTATAGCGCCCCGTGTGGTGATTTCTCCGTGGCTAAGTTCGTCCATGTGCCTTTAACTGAGGACCGCATAGGATATTACGTAGAAAAATATATGAGAAACTCAAAGGATATTGCAAATATCAATGCAAAGATAGCAATGCTAGAAACTGCGGAAAAAACAGAAAAAGAGGGTATTTATTCTGCAGGCCTAACTTCTAAGCCCTTGAGTTTCGCGGGCTCGTTAAATACTCCGGCCATGGAACTTTGCAAAATGGGAGAGGCGCTTGCCTTGGAATTGGAAACCCGCAGGCAGGTGGAAGACCTCAGAGTCATTTTGAGCGTCCTGAACAATAACTACCGCGCATCTGGGGCGAAATATAGGGGCGGATATGGTGCTCGGGAATATGATGAGGCACGGCCCGCATTGCTTGCATTTTTTGGCGCACTGCTAACCATCAACACCCCGGAGTTCGCTGATCCGAAGCTCAAGGACAGGCCGCCTGTGCCGCACAAGCTCCTAGAAATACTGGGGGAAACCGCAATCGAATTCATAAGCAATATGAATATGATGAGGGATTTGGATTTGCGTACTGGTGGGAACAGCCTGAGCAGCAGCTAGCCAAATAATTTAAGCTTTCCCGGTGCAGAGGGAAGGGCTGATAACATGGCTAAATCGAAAACTGGAACTCGCATACTCAAGGAGGGCTTTGCAAAGATGGTAAAGCACGGCGTGATAATGGACGTCGTGAATGCCCAGCAGGCGCGAGTTGCTGAGAAGGCTGGCGCTGTTGCAGTGATGGCCTTGTGGAAGGTGCCTGCTGACATAAGGGCTGAGGGCGGCGTTGCAAGGATGGCTGACCCCAAGGTCACCAAGGAGATTATTCGGGCTGTGACTATTCCGGTGATGGGCAAGTGCCGCATAGGGCATTTTGCAGAGGCGCAGGTGCTCCAGGAGCTGGGCGTGGACATGGTTGACGAGAGTGAGGTACTCACGCCTGCAGACGAGGAGGCCCATATAGACAAGCACAAGTTCACTGTTCCTTTTGTATGCGGCGCGCGCGATTTGGGCGAGGCGCTAAGGCGCATTAACGAGGGCGCGGCCATGATTCGCACGAAAGGCGAGGCGGGCACGGGCAATATAGTGGAAGCAGTGCGGCACATGAAGCGCATTAACAAGCAGATTGACGAGCTTGTGCACATGAGGAGCAATCATGGCTTGCTGGTGGAGAAGGCGAAAGAATACCGCGTGCCAGTTGAGCTGGTGCGCAAGGTGGCTGAGATGAAAAGGCTGCCAGTTGTGAATTTTGCAGCTGGAGGAGTTGCAACGCCTTCTGATGCCTCGCTCATGATGCAGCTAGGCGCTGACGGCGTGTTTGTGGGAAGCGGCATTTTCAAGTCTGCAAACCCTGAGAAGTTTGCGCGCGCAATTGTTGAGGCTACAAGGCATTTTGACAAGCCTGCTGTTGTTGCGAAGGTGAGCGAGGGGCTTGGCGATTCCATGAAGGGCAAGGACATCAGGACTCTGGCTGAGAATGAGAAGATGCAGCATCGCGGCAAATAGGTGAAATTCTGGTTAAGGTTGGCGTGCTCGGCCTGCAGGGGGATGTGGAAGAGCACCTGCACATGCTTGCTGGGTGCGGAGTGGAGCCTGTAAGGGTGAGGACAGTTGAGGAGGTTGAGGCTGTTTCTGCGCTCATCATACCTGGCGGGGAGTCCACTACTATTGGAAAGCTGATGTAT
>JBAZVU010000071.1:0-5820 GCA_041660725.1 Candidatus Micrarchaeia archaeon
TGACTTGGTATTTGACCTGGGAAGCGGCTCTGCGCTGCTGCGCGATTACCTGCGGCTGGACAAGGAGACGCACATTTTCCTTTCACATTACCACCTTGACCACACTGTCGGCCTTTCCTTCCTGCTAGGCACGTTCAGGAGCGGGAAGAAGCTGAAAATATGGGGGCAGAAAGGAGTGGAGAAAGTTGTCCGGGACTTGATGAGCCCGCCGTATTTCCCAGTGCCGATTGAGAAGTGGCCTTTTGCTGTTGAGTTCGGGGAGATAGGGGCTGAGCAGCAGGTTGCAGACTGCCGCGTGCTTTCACTTCCATTGGAACATAGCAACCCGTGCATCGGCTTCCGGGTGGAAAATGGGGGGAAAACGCTGGTGTATGCAACTGACACGCACAAGTGCGCAAATGCAGTGAAGCTGGCGAAGAATGCGGACCTCTTGATTCATGATGCCACGTATCATTCCGGAAATCTTGTGGGAAAGAGCCACTCGACTGCGAAAGAGGCTGCAGAGGTTGCAAAGGAGGCAGGGGCAGAGAAGCTGGCGCTTTTCCAGATTGATGCTGAGTGCGACGACACGTGCACCGGCCTGCTGCTGAAGGAAGCAAAGGATGTTTTCAAAAACTCATTCATCCCGAAGGAAGGCAGCTCGCTTATTTTATGATATATAAATCTGAAGCCTACTTATTCTGCACATGGACGAGAATGCACATTGGGTCGAGCGCATAGCTGAGAGGATTGTGGCAGAGAAGAAGCAGCCCTACTCAATAAACTCCGGCATGACAACAAGCGGCCCTGTGCATCTGGGCACGCTGTGCGAGTTCCTTTACCCATCGGCAATACGTGATTTCCTTGTGAAAAAGGGCAGCAAGGCCGACTTCACATTCCAGGCAGACATAATGGATGCATTTGACGGCGTGCCAGCGAGCATTGCGGCGCATTCAGAGGAGCTCACGCCGCACCTGGGAAAGCCGCTGTGCCGCGTGCCTGACCCGCTCAAGTGCCACAAGTCATTTGGCGAGCACTTCCTGGATGATGCACTGAAGGCAATGAAGAAGTTCGGCATAGAGGCGAAAATACTGCGCGCTGATGAGATGTATGCAAGCGGAAAGTATGACAAGCACGCACTCCTGTTTTTCGAGAGGCTGGAAGAGGTCAAGAAGGCGGTTTATGAGAGCTCGCTGAGGCAGGAGCTGCCCAAGTGGTGGAGCCCCATAATGCCAGTTTGCAAGCAGTGCGGCAAGATTGCGACTACGAGGGTGACTGCATTTGACCCTGCAGAGGGCGGCAAGTATGATTATGCCTGCGACCGCATTGTGAAGTACACAAAGGGCTGCGGCCATTCCGGCTCTGCAAAGCTGAAGGACCATGAATACAAGATTACATGGCGGCTGGACTGGCCTGCAAGGCAGGATTTTCTCGGAGTGAGCGCAGAGGGCGGCGGGGTGGACCAATTTACAAGAGGGGGCTCATGGGACACTGCTGTTGAAGTGCACAGGCGCATTTTCAAGAAGGAGCCGCCAGTTGGCTATAAATTCGGCTTTGTGCTGCTGAAGGGCAAGAAATATTCCAAGTCAAAGGGCGATGGAATGGGCGTGACGGAGCTTGTGGAGCTCATCCCGCCAGAAGTGCTGAAGTACGCGCTGCTGAGGCCTGACGTGCAGGAGAACAAGGACATTGACACTACTGGCGACAGCATGCTGAGGCTGTGCGAGGATTATTTGGTGTCCTCGAAGATTGTGATTGAAAATGCGGAAATCTCGCGAGCTGACAGGAAGAGGTCTGTTGCATTCTCGCTTGCCACGCCGCATGGCCTGAAGTTCACTGTGTTTTCAGATATTTTGCTCTACTACCAGCTCTACCGCGACTGGAAGAAGACTGGCGAGGCAACTGATGCGAAGAGCGCAGAGTATCTGAAGCCGTATGTGGAGACATGGATTGCAAAGGGCTTCATGCCAGAAGAGTATGCATTTGCCTACGAGCCGAGAAAGATCGCAGGGATGAAGGAGCTGATGAAGGAGTTTGCAGAAAAGCTGCAGCCCTCAATGAAGGCGCTTGACATTCACAATTTGGTGTTCGACCTTGCGCGCGAAAAGGGAGAGAAGCCTGAGAAATTCTTCGAGGTACTTTACGAGACGCTCATAAACAAGCCAAAGGGGCCCAAGATGGGAAGGCTTGTAGAGGCTGTCGGGGTTCTAAAGGTTAAAAATAAGCTTCTTGAACTCTGTTCTGCCTGATGGAAAGGTAATTGGATGGTTGGCAAGCCTAACAATACAAAGGAAAACCTCGCGAAGCTCACGCCCGTGATTGAGAAGGAGATAGAGGCGGTGATGCCGAGGGGCAAGAAGCCTTCTGAGGTCTATTCGCTTCTTTGGGATATTCTAGATAGGGGCGGGAAGAGATTCAGGCCCGCGCTCTGCGTGCTTTCCTGCGAGGCAGTTGGCGGGAAGCCCGAGAGGGCTCTGCCAGTTGCAGCTGCGCTGGAGCTGTTCCACAACCTTACGCTCATACATGATGACATTGAGGATGACTCGCAGCTAAGGCGCGGGAAGCCATGCCTGCACATTGAGCATGGAGTACCCCTTGCCATCAACGCTGGAGATGGGCTGTTCATAATGACACTGAAGGCAATGCTCAGGACTAAGGCCGAGCCGGCAGAAATAATCAACATAGAGAGGGTGCTGCTGGATGCATTCATAGGCGTGCTGGAAGGGCAGGGCATTGAGCTCGGCTGGCACAGGAGCGACAGATGGAATGTTGACGAAATGGATTATGAGAGAATGGTGAAGGGCAAGACTGGCGTGCTGATAGGCGCTGCGTGCGAGTCTGGCGTGATAATTGGAGGCGGGAGCGCGAAGCAAAGGAAGGCGCTGCGGGAGTTTGGAGAGTGCATTGGCGTTGGCTTCCAGATACAGGATGACATACTTAACCTGATTGGCGAGGAGGAGAAGTACAAGAAGGAGATTGGCGGGGACATTGCAGAGGGAAAAAGGACCCTGATAGTGATTCATGCGCTGAGGCATGCAAAAGGAGCTGAAAAGGAGAGGCTCATGCACCTGCTGAAGAGCAAGACAAGGGACAAGGCTGAAATCGAGGAGATTGTCGGGATTTTCAAGAGGCTCGGCTCGATTGATTTTGCGCGTGAGTATGCGAAGAGGCTGATGCTGAAGGCTAAGAAGAGCTTGGCTGTACTTGATGCGAAGAAGCCCGCGACAAGGAAGCTTTACGAGCTTGCTGATTTCCTGGTTGACAGGGACGTTTGAGAAACTGGTGGAACCATAACAAATGTGATTATACTCCACGGAACCCGCGGGCATCCTGAAGAGAATTGGTTCCCGTGGCTGAAAAAAGAGCTTGAACTGCGCGGCTGCAAGGTATTCGTCCCGCAGTTCCCAACGCCGGAGAACCAGACTCCGGAAAGCTGGTTCGCTGTTTTTGAGAAATATCGCAAGTATTTTACGCCCGATACTATTTTGGTCGGGCACAGCCTGGGCGGCACGTTTGCACTGCGCATTCTGGAAGCTTCAAAAATCAAGATAATGGCTGCGTTCCTCGTCGCAGCGCCAGTGGGGATTTTGCCGACAAAAAATTACGAGGCCGACAGGCCATTTGTTGAAAAACGGTTTGACTGGGAGAAAATCAGGAAGAACTGCAGGGAGTTTGTTGTTTTCCATTCCGAGGATGACCAGCTAGTTTCTGTAGAAAATGGCAGGGAACTTGCAGGGAAGTTGGATGCCGGGCTCATACTTCTCAAAAATGCGGGCCACTTCAATGCAAAGGCAGGCTACACTAAATTTGAGAAGCTTCTTGAAGTGATGGAAAGAGCGCTCACTTGAACACATTCTGGTTCGGGTAAATTTCAATTCCTGCCTTCCCGAACTTGAGCGGGCACATCTTTCCATTTACCGACGTGCCGCGCATCTTCACCACTTCAACTGCATGCAGGCGGTAGTTGTTGCGCCGCATGTTGTAGAGGTAGATTACGCCGTCAGTGAGGAAGTCTATTTTGAACGCAGAGTGCACGTCGCCCTGTATGTCTGTTGTGCTTTCAGATGTAAGTATTGTCGTGACACCCCAGTTGCGCAGCTTCTCAATCAGCTTTATGAGCCCCTGCCTTGCCTTTGGCTTTGTCTTGTAGGAGAGAATTATCGAGGTTACGGAGTCGATTACAAGGCGCTTTGCGCCTATTTCCTCTATTGCGCTCTGTACGGGCAGCTCGCTGTTCTGGAAGTCAGCTGCCTCGTGCGGCAGGAGAGAAATTATGCGGAGCTTGTGCTTCTTCTCCAGGTCCGCAAGGTCCCAGCCGAATCGCGCAAGGTCGTCCATGAGTGCCGCCTTGCTTTGCTCTAAGGAGACAAACACTGCCGGCTCGTTGAATTTCTTCACGCCATTGTAGAGGAACTGCATTGCGAGAGTCGTCTTGCCGCTTCCTGCATCGCCGCTGAGAGTCACGACGCTTCCGCGCTTGAGCCCGCCTTCAATCAGGTCGTCAAGGCCGGGCACGCCGGTCTGCGCGCGCGGGGAAACCTTTTGCTGGGGCGCTTTGGAGGATGATTTTGCCATGCTAGGGGATTTCAGTTGCAGTATTAAATCATTTGCTATGAATGTTTTAGCAGTGTGTCCATGGCATTGCCTGAAGCTAAGCTAATACGCGGGGAACTCGTGCTGCGGGACATGATGCTCACTAACGAAGTGAAGATGACAAAGAAGTCGCTCGTGAGGTGGCTGGCGCTTGCGCTCGGCATGATTTCGCCGAATGAGTCGCGCGCTGCTGTGCTTGAGATACTTGATGCATTGCTCTACTTCCAGTTCCGAGGCGCTGACCCGAGCGTGCCGGAGCTGCTGGAGAGGATTGAGAAGAACGGCGGGAAGGTCGGCGAGAAGGCGCTGCGCTACCACTTGTGGCAGCTGCGCAAGGACGGGTGGCTGGAGAGGTCAAAGGGCAAGTACCGCTTCTTTGTGCCGCCGCTTGCTGACAGGAGCGATGTTGCGGCGAGCATTGAGTCAGTTGCACGGAGCAGGAGCGAGCTGGCAATGGCAAAAGTGAAGGAAGCGCTGAAGTCGTTGAAGCATTCCTACAAGTAAGTAAAATAAAAAGTGCCGCAGGCCGGATTTGAACCAGCGACATTTCGGTATCAGAAAATACTTTCTCCGGCAGGTTGCACGGAAATCGCATTTCTTCAGCCGAACGCTCTCCCAGACTGAGCTACTGCGGCGAAAGAAACCTACGGTTTCTTTCAGACTTCCCTTACAGGCTTTCATTCGGGGCGGTTGGAATTAATATAGCTTATGCACTATCGGAGAGCATGAATATGCGGCTCGCAATCATTGCCACTTCGGCAATTGCAATTGTCCTGGTGCTGCTTCTGCTGGTGCAATATGCGCCGCCAGGAAGCAAGGCGGAAAACCTGACGAACTGGACCAACGGCACGCCTGCAGGAAATGCTGGCGCAAGTGCCAATTCAACAAATGCAACAGCAGACTGCAAGCGAACATTCACCTATTGCTATACGGGCGAGACGATAATGTCGCAGGACTGCATCAGCGGGAAGCCCGTAAAGTGGGTGTGCGAGCCGTATTACGTGAGGCATAATAGGAGCACCGCAGGCATACCGCCGCAGTTCATGTACCTTGCTGAATACGCATGCTACTGGGAGAACCGCGATGCATTCAACCTTCCGGCCAATTACCACCCGGCGGCCATGTGCGAGGGCCCCATAGTGAAGAGCTGGAAGGAGAGCTGCGATTGCGCCGGCTATATTGACCTCGTGGAGCGCAGCAACCCGCAGAGGTATTACATAAAGAGATAGTGGGCCCGGAGAGGATCGA